>NZ_JBSHHY010000026.1:0-25626 GCF_053618675.1 Streptomyces sp. NPDC055632
GTCCCCGAGCGCGTCGGGGACGGCCGGGGCCGCGGCTGCTCGTACGACAGCCGATAAGACGACAGCCCCGGCGAATTGAGGCTCCCCGGGGCTGTCCAGGACCTGAGTGGAGGACCTGATGACCATCAGCATCGCACACACCCGCCCCGCCCTCACGGGCACGTGCCCGACGTGCTCGGGCACGTTCGAGACCTGCCGCTGCGGCGCGCGTCCCGGCCTTGCGGTACGGGCCGAGACCGCCAAGGAGGTCGCCAAGGAGATGGAGCGCGACGACAACGGCCGGGGCTACGAGTGTGAGCCCGACGCCCGGTTCCACCAGCTCCTGCGGCACCTGGTGGCCGACGGTGACTGCCGCGCCCTGAGCGCCGGCCGCCCGGCCCGGCGCACCCTGGAGCAGATGGTCCCGGGTCACCAGCGCCGCGAGCTCATGTCGATGGTCGGCGCCGGATCGGCCCGGGGGGAGTGAACGCCGTGACCGAGGAACAGAGCGCGGAGCTGTCGCGCAAGGTCGCGGAGGCGAACAAGAGGTCGGAGAACCACCAGAAGTGACAGCCGACCCTAGGACGAGCGGCCTGTACCGCCGGTACATGGACGCCGACACCGCCTACCGCGAGCACGCCGCCACCTGCACCATCTGCACCCGCACCACACCTGACCCGGGCTGCCGGGACGGGGGGCGGCTGTACGAGTCGTTCTCGGCTCGGCAGGAGGCCTACCTCAACACCCTGTAGTGCCCCGGCATTGCCTATCGGTTCCGCGCCCTGTTGGGCGGGGCCGGTGGAGAGCGTCGGGAACTTGCCCCGCTCCGGCCGGTACGGCCGTCGATACAGCAACAGCCCCGGGGGTGCCACCCCGGGGCTGCTTCTTGCACAGGACCTGATCTGGAGGCCCCTGATGAAGTTCATCGTACCCACCCATTACGCGCCGACCTCGACGAAGGCGGTGCCCGCCCGGCCCGTCGCGGCCTGCTTCGGCGAGGACCCCGAGCTCTTCTTCCCGGTCGGCGAGTCCGGCCCCGCACTCCTCCAGGAGGAGGAGGCCAAGGGCATCTGCCGCCGCTGCCCGCTGATGGACAGCTGCCTCCAGGGCGCGCTGGACCGGGACGAGACGACCGGCGTGTGGGGCGGGACGTCCCCGCGCGACCGCCGCAACATCCGGCGCCGCGCGGTCGCGTCGCAGAAGAAGACCGCCTGACCAGAAGCCCGGGCGCTGCCCGCCTGCCGGGAGCGCGACCGAGGTTCCTGTCCACCTGACCGCACCGCCCGAGGCAGGCGGCCCGCCTGACGGGCCGCCTGCCTTTCGCACACCCCGCCGCCGGGCATCGTCCCGGGCCAGTTCTTCACCCAGGAGGCAGCATGCGCACCATCCGCCGCGACGGCTGGACCGCCGCCGACTACGACTCCCAGCAGATCCTGCACGAGCTCGGACACCGCGACGCCGCCGCCCGGGTCGCCCGGGCCCGCCGGCCCCACCCGGTCCGCCGGGCCTGGCGCACGCTGCGGACCTGGCTCCACCGCCCTGCCGCCGCCGAGACACCGGCGGCGGTCATCGACTGGGCCGCCGCCAGGGCGGCGGCCGAGGCGGTCAACCGCGGCGACACCGAGGCGGCCGACCGCATCGTCCAGGCCACCGCCGACCCGCGCGGTACGGCCTTCGCGGCGTTCCGGCTCATTGGCCTTAAGTGACCTCCTCCCGCCTGGCGGTTGCCTTCCCCGCCCGTTCCGGCCGTGCGCCGGTACGGGCGGGGCGAGGGGAGCCGGACAGTCCGGACCATTCAGCACCCCGAGGAGACCGCATGCGTACCGGCACCGAGAAGACCGTTCCCGCCGTCGCTTTCAGGTCCGGCGACATCGTCCTGTACCGCGACCCGGAGATGTTCTGGACCGGCAAGCCCGCCCACACCTTCGTCTGCAAGGTCACCTACACCTGGATGAGCGGCACCTACGACCTGCGCGCGCTGGCCTCCGGCCGCGTGATCAGCCACGCCCAGCGGGACTACATGCGGCTGCTGCCGCCCCTGGACGCGATGCGCGACATCGACACCGCCTCGCTGCACGTCGACGGCGCGGCCGACGCGATGACCGCGGCCGCGATGGCCTGGCTCGCCCAGCAGCACGCCACCGCCAACGCGGCCCCGCAGCTGCCCGCCTCGCGCGACTGACCACCCCTCGTACGACCGCCGCCCCGGACCCCCTCCCGGGGCGGCACCCGACCTGGAAGGAGGCGGCGTGGCCGCCACTCGAACCCGGAACAAGAGGGCTACTGCCCGCACCAAGAAGCCGGTCACGGCACCGGCCGTGCAGCCCGCCGCCTCTGCCCTGCCCGCCCCCGCCCCGATCCCGGTCTCCGAGACGACGGTCTCGGCGGTGGACGTGGACCTCGAGGCGCTGGCCCGTCTCGCGGACGCCCGGGACCGGGCCGCCGACATCGTCGACACCGCCCGAGAAGCCGCCACCGCCCTTCAGGAGCGGGCCGAGGAGCAGGCGGCGCGGACCGTCGCCGACACCCACGAGCACACCGCCGTCCTGCTGGCCGACGCCCGTACGCGCGCCGAGGCCGTCACCGCCGGCGCCCAGGAGGAGGCCGCCGCCGAGACCACGTCGGCGCGGGAGGAGGCGCAGCAGTTGCGCGGTGAGGCCGACCGGCTCCTGGCCGAGGCCCGCACCCGCGCCGACGAGCTCTTGGCCCGGGCGCGGGCGCAGGTGGTGGAGCTGACCGAGCTGGCCGCCGCCGACCACCAGGCCACCGCGACGGTGGTAGCCGAGCTGCGGCGCCTGGCCGAGGCCGACCTCACCGAGATCGGCGCACTGGTCGAGGCCCGTCGCACCGAGGCCGGGCAGATCCTCACCCGCGCCCGCGAGGAGGCCGACGCCCTGCTCGCCGCCGCGCAGGCGGAGGTCGGCCAGGCCCGTGAGCGCCACGCTCAGCTCGCCCGTACGGCCGCCGAGCAGTACGACGCCCGGCGCGCCGAGGCCGAGGCGCTGCACGCGGACGCGGTCGAGGCGGCCGCCGAGCGGCGCCGCGAGGCCGACGCCCACGTCACCGCCGTGAACACCGAGGCGGAGACGGCCCGCGCCGAACTGCGCGCCGAGCTGCGCGACCTCGGCGAGAAGTACGACGCCGAGGCCGCCGCCAAGCGCCAGGCCCTGGCCGAGGAGCTCGCCAACCTGAAGACGGCGTGCGACCGGCAGCGCGAGAAGCTGCGCACCGAGGCGACGACCGTTGCCCAGGAACTGCGCGAGGCCGCCCAGAAGGAGGCCGGGCGCATCACCGCCGAGGCCGAGCGCAAGGCCAAGGCCGTCACCGAGCGGGCGCAGGCGGACGAGGCCCGCGCCCGCCGGCTGCTGACCGAGGCCCGCGAGGCCAAGAAGGCGGCCTCCCGGTGGCGTGGCTGGCGTCAGAACCTCGGCGGCAAGCTGTGGAAGGCGGCGCCGTGGGTCGCGCTGGCCGCCGGCGTCGGGCTCGCCGCCTCCGGCGAGTACGAGCTCGCCCGCATGGTCGGCATCAACGAGTACGTCGCCCCGCTCCTGCCGGTCAGCATCGACGTCTACTGCGTCACCGCGTTCCGCACCAAGCGGGACATCGCGGCGGCACTGCTGCTGATGGCGTCGGCCAACGTGGTCTTCCACCTCTCCGAGCAGGCGCACCTCGTCCCCGAGGGCGGCTCGGCCCCGTGGTGGCTGACGACGTTCGTCGTGCTGATCTTCGTGGCCGTCATCTGGCGCGTCCACACCCTCATGCACGACGACGGTACGGACGGCCACAGCGGCACGAACACGCCGACCGGTACGGCCACCGGTACGCCGGGCCGTACCGGTACGGACGGCGGAAACGGAACGCCCGCCCGTACCGGTACGCACCGCCGGACGGACGGTACGGAGAGCACGGCGTCCGGCCATCCGGCGCCCGCGTACGACGGTCTGTACGCCGCGAACAACGGCGGACAGAGCGGCGGTACGGGCGCCGGACACGACGGTACGGACCCGGCCCACGCACTCTCTCACCCCTCGCACCACGGCGGGGGCGAAGGGGCGCTGACCAGGCAGTACAGCGACCGTACATACGGCGTACACACCACCCCGGACGGGGCGGCGCGTACCGGTACGGCGGCGGTGGGGCGTACCGGTACGGCTCACGCGGCCGTCCAGGGACGTACCGGCACGGTCAGCGTCCGTACACCCTCCGGCCGCGAGGCCGTACAGGGTGGCCGTACCGGTACGGCCACGGCCGCCTCCCGTACAACCGGAACCGGCGGTACGGGCCGTACAGGCGGTACGGACCGGGCCGGTACGCCTGCCCGTACCGACGCCGAGCTCCTCCCGCTCGTACAGGCGCTCCCGCGTGATGAGGACGGCTACGTGACCTTGTACCGGGTCCGTACCGACCTCTCGGTCAACCAGCCCCGGGCGGTCCGGCTGTTGAAGGAGGCCGGCCTGTTGCGGCCCGAGGACGCCGACAAGTACCTCTCCTGACTCATCCGTCCGGCACACACCAATGAGGGCCAGCCCGCGCTAATCGGGCTGGCCCTCGTCGAGGCTGCCGGAAGCGGCCCCACACGAAGTACACCAGCTCACCCGTCTCCTTGGAGGACGAACCGTGAACCCCGAGCACCGTCCCGATGCGGCCCCGCAGGGCCGGCCGCCCGGGCAGAGCGCCCCCAACCCGCTCCAGGACGTGGCCGCCAACGCGGCCGCCACCGCCCGCTACCTCGCCGACATCCAGCGGGTGGTGCGTGACACCGAGCGCCACCTGGCCACGCTCGCGGACGAGACCAGCGTCCACCTGCGCGGCACCCACCTGGAAGGCGACCACTTCTGGCACGCCAAAAAGCGCGCCCGGCCGGTGGAAAAGGCCCTGCGGAAGGTGCTGAGGGACGCCAAGAACCTCGCCGCCGACCTCGAATCCGCCGCCTACAGCCGCCGCGCGTTCGACGAGAATTGCGTGAACACGGTGAAAGACCGGAGGGAAAAGGAGCTGGAAAGGCAGCGGAAGAAGAACCCGCAGCAGATCCCGCCCATGCCCGCCACCCTGCCCGGACTTCACACCGGGCCGGAAAGCGGCTACGCTGCCCCCGTGTCCAACATTCACGACCTGCGAGGACGTGAATCGGCGTGAGCAGCGCAAACCGCCCGCTGACCCGGCACGAAGTGAAAGCGCAGAACTCCCGCGAATACCTGATCAAGCAGCGGGACGAATACATTCGCCGCTACGGCGAAGACCTCGGCGCTTTCCACTTCCTGATGATGCTGGTCAAGACGCAGGGCGCCAAGGCCCACAAGCGCGGCGACATCCAGGCGCTGCGGCTGCTGGCCAACGACCTGCACGCCGTCTACCTCAAGCACACCCAGCAGTAGCACCACCCGCGAGGCCCGAAGGGGGCCGGCCATCACGGCCGGCCCCCTTCGGCTTGCCCCAACGCCCGCACGCCCGCCCCCCCGCACACCCGCCCGCGTGCACGCGTGTACGCGAGGCACCCCGACCCTGTCAAGGAAGGAGCCCCACCCGGTGTCCAGCACCTCTGGCGGTCCCGGCGACGGCCCCGGCCGGCTCATCCCCTTTCCCCCGGGAGGCGATGTCACCGACCGGCCCGTACCCCTCGCCGATATCGACCGCCTCATTCCCCCGGCCCGCGACGTCCCTCCGGAAAGCGCCATGGAGCGCACCATCGAACTGCCGCCCGTCCGGGAACCGGTTTCCCCGGAAAGCGTGCTGCGCGCCGAATCCGCCCCCGCCTATTCCCCGGCCGAAGAGGAATACGGAGAGACGGAAGAGAGCGGCGAATACGAATACGAGCCGTCCCGCACCTTTATGGAAAGGGTCGGTGACTGGCTCGAATACCGGATCGCCCGCGGTCATGCCGGTCTTGAGGCAGAGGGCCCCTACCGGGAAGCGGTCATCGAGGCGAAAGTCGCCCGCCTGAAAGCGGAAAGTGAACGCGAAATCGCTCTGCTGGAGGCGCACAACAAACTGCGCCAGGCCGGTATCCAGGCGGCGGCCGACAAGAAGACCGCCCAGGGAAAGGGCGACACGGCCGCGACGAAGACCGGCTCCGGCACCTCCCCCTCCGGCGGAGGCCGGGGCGGACTCGGCGGCGCACGCGGCGGATCCGGCGGCGGGCGCGGTGGTGGTTCGGGCGGCGGTCCGGCCGGAGGCGGCAGGAACGCCTCCGGGTCGGGCGGCGGCCGGGGCGGCGCGGGGGTCGGCGCGGACAAGGGCGGCCGCAAGGACGTCCGTTCCTCTGCCGCGCAGTCGCCGGCCGCGAAGGCGAACGAGGACAAGCGCCGCCGCAAGGACCAGTCCCGCCAGGAACGACACCGGGCCAAGGAACACGCCCCGGCCGGCGGCGGCCGGGGCGGAGCTGGTGGCGGCCGGGACAGTGCCGGGGGCTCCGGCGGCGCGTCGCCGCGTCAGGAGCGGACCGCTGCCCGGCAGTCGGCCCGCGCCGAGCGGCGGGCCGAGCGGGGCAGGGCCCGGGACCAGCGGCGGGCGGCCGAGCAGAGCGCCGGCCTGAGCGACCGCACCAAGGACCGCGACCAGGCGCGCGCCGAACGGCAGCGGGCCCGGGACAAGGAGTGGGCGGACCGCGAGGCCCGCCAGGAGCAGGAGAACAAGGACCGGGCCGAGCGCGGCGCCGCCCGCCAGGCCCGGCGCGAGAAGCGCAAGGCCCGGCGCAAGGAGAAGAAGGCGGCCGGGGCCGGGCGTACGACGCTGGGCAAGGCGGTCGGGGACGAGGCGCAGCGGCGGTTCGACAAGCGCCGCAAGGACGCCGAGGGCACCCGGGTCGCCAAGGCCGCCAAGGCCGGCGAGGAGAAGGCCAAGGCCGAGCCCGATGAGGGGAAGGCCGGGGACGGATCCGGGGCCGAGACGGTCGAGGAGAAGACCGGGGACGGGAAGCCGGGGTCGGACACCGGGGATGTCAAGAAGGGCGACGGCAAGACCGAGCCCGGCACGGGCAAGAGCGCCGAGGAGCCGGAGAAGGACGGCGCCGGGAAGGCGACAGAGCCCGGCACGGCCAAGGCCTCCGAGGAGCCGGAGAAGGAGTCCGGCAGCGCCGACGGCGAGACCGGGAAGCCTGCCGGCCCCGAAGAGTCTGCGACCGCCGCCAAGGACCCTGAAAGCCCCTCAGAGCCCCCGGCGGGCACGCCTGCGGACACGGAGCCGGAAGAGGCCGAGATCGTCGAGGAGAAGCCCTCTGGCAGCTCCGAAACGGCGGACGACGGCACGCCTTCACCGCCTGCGGGGAAGCGGTCGTTCGGTGAGCGCATCAAGGACCGGCTCACCAAGAACAAGCTCCCCGAGGAGGGGGAGCGGGCCCCGCTGTGGATGGAGGCGGAGGGCGAGCGTGCTCGTCCTCCGATCCGGCCGAAGGCGGAGGACGACATCGTCGAGGCTCACATCATCGAGCCCGACGGCGCCGAGTCCCCTGAGACCGACGGAGTCGAAACGGCCGTCAGCGACCCGGAGATCGCGCAGATCTACAGCCGGATCTGCAGGTTCTACAAGGAGCCCTGGACCTGGGAGACCTACCGCCCGCCCAGGAAGAAGGCCCCGAAGTCCCCCGCCGCAACAGACCCGGCGGCCGCCTCCACGAAGCCCTCCGGCTCCGGGGAGACGGACGAGGAGAGCGTCGAGACCTGGGATCTGTACTACCCCGACCCGCCCAGGACGGGGTCCGGGAAGCCCGCGACCAAGGCGGAAACGGCTGTTCCCGGCCCCGGCACGCCGGCCGCCGGGGACGCCAAGCCCTTCAAGGAGCGCGAGTCCTTCGCCTCCGGTAAGGCGTCCGTGAACAAGCCCGACGCGCTGGCACACCTCACCGACGCCCAGATCGTGGGGTTCTTCGTCCCGGGGCACTCCCGCCCGCCCGAGCCGTCGACGCCCGTCTGGGACGACGCCGCCACCCCGGCCGCCAGCGGCCCCGGGGTGGAGATCCCGGCGCAGTTCGCCCCATCCGACACCACCCCCAAGGAGGCCCCGCCGATGAGCACGACCCCGGCCGGTTCGCAGCTGGCCGCGAAGCACCAGACGGACATCACCTTCGACCAGTACCTGGTGGAGATGACGAATATCGCCCTGGCCGCGCTCGGCGACAAGGAGACGGCCGAGGACCTGGTCGGCCGCCTGCTGGCCACGGCCAAGGCCCTCCTGGAGATCGCCGAGGACCTGGCCGACGACCACAACGTCGACAAGCGGATCGTCGCGCAGATCAGCGAGCTGTCCGAGGCGCTGGAGCGAATGACGGCCCAGGCCACACGGTGCGCCCAGGAGTGCGCGGACGCCGCCGAGGCCGCCGTGCACGCCGCCGCCGGCGTCGCCCGCGTCTACGGCCAGGACATGGACGCCAAGCGGGAGGCGGGCCTGGTCCACGCCTCTGCCGCCGCTCACCACAACTGACCCGCCCGGCACACCGAGAAAGGAGCGACCGCCGATGAGCGGCACCGAGATCAAGAGCGACGACAACAGCTACAAGGACGTCCAGGCCAAGCTGAAGAAGCTGACGAAGGCGCTGGAGGACAAGGCCGTCGAGCTGGAGGTCCTGCGGCGCGGCATGAAGGGCAACGCCGCGCGGACCGAGGACGTCGCCCAGGCCATCGCGACCGCCGAGCTGGACCCGAAATTCGTGGACATGACCTACACGGTTGCCAACGCGCTGGACGGCACGGCCGCCCAGCTCCGGTACCTGATCGAGGACGCCACCGAGAGTGCGTCCCACTCCCAGGTGGTCCAGCGCACCCACGCCCGCTTCTACGGCCGGCTCGACGAGGTCCGCTCGGGCCGCTCGGAGAAGACCCCCAAGCCCGGCTTCCTCGCCGACTAGCCCTCCCGCCCCACCCTCCCCGCCAACGCCCTTGTCAGGGGCCGGACCGCCACCGCGGTCCGGCCCCTGACCCTGTTCCCGCCTGGAGCTCCCCCGTGTTTCTGCCGCGCAGCGTGGCGCTCGAACGCCTCGCCTACACCCTGGCCGCCCCCGCCCTGGCCCTCGCCCCGAACCTGACGCCCGACGGCCCGGCGAACATCGCCCTGCTCCTGCCGGGCGTCGTCGGGACCGGGAACATGATCCACGCCGTCACCAGTCGCCTGCCCGGCTCCGGGCAGCGCATCATCCGCTCCCTCCCCCTGGTCCTGGCCGCCGGAGTGGACCTGGCGGCGGTGTGGACGCCCGGCTACGGGCCCATGCAGACCGACGTCCTGCTCGCCGCCGGCTGGGCCCTGCTCTGCGGGGCGCTCGCTCCGCTGTCCCGTACCGGACGGCGCGGCCACCGGCCCGCCGCGGTCACCGAGCTCCCCGCCATCCCGGCCGCGCCCGCCCTGGCGGCGGCCCTGCCCGCCCCGACCACACCGGTGAAGGAGCCGTTGCACCCCGAGGACGGCGCCACCCTCTACACCCGCAGCGCCCGCGAGCTGTGGGAGCGGGCCGGTCTCCCGGGCGGCACGCTGCTGGTCAAGGCGATCCCGCACCCGGACACGCAGCGGGACCTGACGATCCTGCTGCGCGCCAAAGAAGTCGGCCGCCCGATCCGCTCGCTCTCTCCCGCCGACGTCGCGGCCGCGTTCGCGGTGTTCGAGGAGGAAGTCGTCCTGGCGCCAGTGGAGCAGCAGAAGGACGGCCGGCAGGGCGGGCCGGGCTGGCTCCAGGCCCACATCACCCCCGATGCCACCGCCCGCCGCACCAAGACCCCGACCCTGGAGGAGCGGTGGGCCGACAAGGTCGCCGGGCCCAAGGGCGGCGCCCCGGGCACCGAGCTCGTCGGCCGCATCCGGGACGAGGAGCGCGGGGTGACGTTCTACCGGGGCCGGATGCTCGACGAGACCGAGGTGCCGCGGATCGACCTGGCCAAGGTGTGCCGCGGCCTGGGCATCCCGGCCGACGACTCCTGCCAGTTCGTCATCGTCGACGGCTCGGAGTTCCTGGTCAGCATCTTCGACACCCCGCCGCTCAGCCAGATGTTCCCCGCCACCCGCGAGCTCCTCACGCCCGACGAGAAGGGGATGTACGTCTGCGGGTACACCACCACCGGCCAGCCGGTGCGGAACATGATCTACCAGAGCGACAAGAACGCCGCGCGCCACGGCCTGATCCTGGGCGTCTCGCGCTCGGGTAAGACGCAGTTCTTCGCGATCGACATGGCGGCGATGTCGCTGGCCGGCCAGGTGGTGTGGCTGGGCACCGTCCGCAAAGACGAGAAGACGAGCACCCTCGGCCGCTACATCGACCGCCAAGGCTCCAACGCCCTGTGGATGGCCCGCTCGCTGCGCGCGGCCAGGGCCCTGTGCGACATCCGGGCGGAGATGCCCTGGTCGCACGATGGCCAGCCCCACGACTACAAGCCCGGTGACCCGCGCTGCCCCTACCGGCAGCTGAACGTCTTCGGGGACGAGTTCATGACCTGCACCAAGGACGAGGAGTACGGCGAGTACATCCAGACCATCGCCGACGACCTGACCGTCACCGGCCTGAAGTACGGCATCGGCTTCAACCCTGCAGGTCAGAGCCCGTTCGCGCACGACGGGTTCTCCTCCGGCATGAAGGCCAACCTGCGGCAGAACTCCCGCGCGGTGGTGTTCAACATGGGCAACCCCTCCTCGACCCGCAAGGCCGTCGAGGGGACCATGGAAAACGCCCACGACGTGCCCACGATCCCCACCCGCTACTCCCAGCAGGAGGGCTCGGTGATCGAGCGGGCCATGCGCGGCGAGGCCGACCCCGAAAACGGCGTCTCCACCGGCGGCGTCGCGGTCATCGTCCTGGACAACGGCCGCGCCGTCCTCATGCGCAGCCTGTACGCCGACTTCGACAGCGACCTCGAAAGCATCTTCCCCGACGGGGTCGTCCACCTCACCGACCACGAGATCGCCGAGCTGGACAAGCGCGGCCTGTGGTTCGACTGGAACGAACCCGAGCGTCCCGGCGAGTTCCACCCCGCTCCCGACGACGACGGTGACGACGAGGGACCCCGCCGACGCGGCGGTGGCGGGAAGCCCGGCGGCGGCAGGCCCGGCCGCACGCGCTGGGAAGAGGTCACCTCCGCCCGCCAGGCCCTCGAAGCCATCAAGACCCTTGTCCCCTGACCCCGCCTTCCCCTCCTGTGGGCCCGGCCGCGTGCTACGCGGCCGGGCCCACCACCCTCCCCTGATCGGAGAACACCATGGACTTCCGCCCCTCCCCCGGCCTGCCGATGTCCGACGCCGAGGCCGCCGCCGAGGCCGACCGGATCCTGCACACCGCGTTCCGGGACGACACCCCGCTCCCGAAGATCGGCCCCACCCCGCCGGTGCTCCAGCCCGAGACCCGGATCGTCCCGGCCTGGGCGGCCGGTACCGCGGTCGCCTCCATCGGGATCGGCGCCGGGATCACCGGCGCGGGCTGCGGCGTCTGGCTGGTCCTGCAGGGCCTGGCCGCCGTCACCCTCACCTCCGTGCTGATGGTCACCCTGCCGCTCGCCGCGCTCGCCGCCCTGGCCACCGCGATCGGCAGCGCCGTCCAGCACGCCCGCGCGGCCGTCAGCCACACCGAGAACCACTACAACGCCCCGGTCACCCAGAACACCACGCACACCGAGCAGACCGCCCGCGGCTTCCTCGGCCGCATCACCAACCGCACCCGCTGACTCCGGTCGCTCCGCCCGGCTCTCGTCCCCCGCCCCTTGTGGCGGCCGGCAGGACGAGAGCGGGACAGGCCGCCCGGCCCCCGCACCACCACCCTCTCCGACCACTCCACGAAGGAGCACCGGCCATGCAGACCGGACCGAACCACACCCCCGAACTCCCCACACCGAAGCCGTCTTCGAAGAGCAGCGCGCGGGCGCGCCTGGACGCCGCCGGCGCTTGGTGGAACCGCGCCTGGGAGAAGGACGGCGTCCTGCACGGCGTGTGGGAGGACATCCGCCGCGCCCCGGACGCCGGGTGGCACGGCCTCGCCCACTGGATCAAGGCCCTCGCCCTGCTGGTCGCGGCTGTGGCGGTGGTGATGCTCCTCGGCGCGGCCGCCAGCGTGCTGGGCGCCCTCACGGAGGCCGTCACCGGCAGCGTGCCCCGCCCGCACGTGGACCTGGAACACGACACCAGCGGCGTCTGGCCCACCCTCACCACCCCCGTCCATACCTTCCTCGACGCCCAGACCGCGCACCTGCCCGCCCTGTCCGGCGCCACCGCCTACACCCTGTGGCAGACCACCGGCCTGACCGGCCTGATCGGCGGGTTCCTGCACATCAGCGGCGCCCGCATCCTGTGGACCCTGTGGGGCGCCGGAAGCATCTGGATCGTGTGGACCGGCTCCCCGGCCGGAGGCCGCCTCCTGGCCGCCGCGCTCGCCACCGCCGTCTGGGCGCTCGCCAGCATCCTCGCCCTGCGCGGCCTCACCTTCCGCCCCATCATCCACAACCACCAGGCGGCCCCGGCCGCGCCGGTGTTCAGCCCGGAATTCCGCCCCGAGCTCCACCTGCACGCCACGCTGCCCACCCCCACCCCGCCCGGCGACGACACCCCGCCCCCGGCGGCGATCCGCTTCCCCAACCACTGACCCGACCCGGTCGCTCCGCCTGGCCCTCGCCCACCCCCAAGGTGCGCGAGGACCGGACAGGCCGACCGGCCACCCGTTCTCACCTCACGCCCCGCCGACGAGCCCTTCGTCGGCGGGGCGCAGTACTGCCCGCCCCGATGACGAGGAGTTCTTCGTGTCCGTCACTCTCAACGCCCACCAGTTCGGCCGTCTGCTGGAGCGGACGGCCGGCCACATCGCCGACGAGTCCACCCCCCGACTGCATGGCGTCCGGCTGGAGGCCGATGACACCTTCCTGTACGCCATCGCCTCCGACCGGTACACCCTGGCCGTCGCCCGCTACCGTCACCACGGCCTTACCGGCGGACCGTTCGCCCGCACCCTGCCCGCCCGTGCCCTTGCGTCCCTGCGCCGCTGGGCGGCCGATCAGCCCGGAGGCGATCCGGTCACCGTGACCCTCGCCGAGAACCGGATCCGTTTCACCGCCCCGCAGGGCGAGCTCGGCGTCGGCGTCGATGACGGCCGGGAGTTCTTCGGCTGGCGCGGTGTGCTGCGCGGTGTCCTCGACCAGCTGCCCGCCGGCGCCGATGGCCCGTTCCCGGCGTTCGACACCCGGCTGCTGGCCCGGTGGACCGACGCCGACCACTACCTCCGCCTGCGCGTCACCGCCGACCGCCAGGGCGCACTCGTGGTCGGTGAGGACTTCCTCGGCGCGCAGATGCCCGTCCGCACCCGCCACGACGGCTTCGATACCGGCCTGGCCGACGGCCTCGACCAGGCCCGCGCCCTGTGGGACGACGTACTCACCGGCGCTCCCGCGGCCGCGATGCCCGACAGCCTGCCCGCCGCCCGCCGCCCCTCCCACGACGCCTCGCGCACGGTGGCCGAGACGGCCGAGGGCCTGCTGCGGCAGACACTGAGCTCCACCCACAACCTCATCCAGGAGAACAGCACCTCCCCGGCCGCCGTCGCCGCGCACGCGAGCGCGGGCGTCACGGCCTGGATGGCGTTCCGCTACCTCGAAGCCCTGCACCACGCCGACCCCAAGCTCGCCGCCCGCATCGTCACCGAGACCGCCGAGCAGCTCGACGACGGCGCCCTGGGCGAGTTCGCGCACGACGCGGCGGCCACAGCCGGACACAACCCGAACGCCTGGCAGGACGAGTTCGAGACCAAGCGGGCCAAGCAGCAGACCGGACCGGACGAGAAACCGGCCGCGACGGCCGGTGAGGGAGAGCAGGCCTCCGCACCGGCCGGTACCGAGCTCACGGCCACCGGCTGACCCGGTCGGCCTTCCGCCCCGCACCCTGCCGACAGGTCTTTCGCCGACAGGATGCGGCGCCACTGCCCGCCATCACCTTTTGCTGGAGGACACCCCATGCCCACCCCCCGCCCCCACCCCCGCCCCCGGATCGGACGCCCGCGTCCGCAGCGCCCCGGCCCCCGCTACCCGCAGCAGCCCGCCCGGCTCTCCAGTCCCTGGGTTCGGTGACGTTTGACGTGAACGCCCTCCGCCCGCACACCGCCCTGCTGCTCGCCGCCCTCCCCGCCACCGCGGCGACGGTGGCGGCCGCGCTCGTACTCAAGGCCGGCGCCTGGGAGCTGGACATCTCCCGCCACGAGATCCGCCTGACCCCACGCCCGCGTAAGGGCTGCCCCGACTGCCGGGGCGCCGGCGGCTGGTGGTCCGACGGTCCCTACCCCGACGGGGAGACCTGCTGGTGCTGGGACCGGCCCACCCGCACCCTCCACCTCCTGCCCCGCCCCGACTGGGCCGACGAACCCCCGTTCTGACCCCACACCCCTCACCTCCCACCGCCCTGAACGGACCGTACTTCGCGGGCCCGTCCTTCCACACCCCGAAGGAGCTCCTCGTGAACACGCTCGTACGCCGCACCGCCGCCGCTCTGACCGACGCCGCCGACGCGGTGACCCTGCTGGCCGGAGCCGCCACCGGCGCCTGGGCCGGCTACACCTACGTCCCGGCCGGTCTCGACAGCGTCCTGCACCTGCCCTTCACCGGCGCCGCCGCCCTGGCCGGTGCCTTCGCCGTCAACGCGGCCGCGGACCTGTTCCTCGCCCCGGCCCGCCGCTTCGCCCAGAACATCCCGGCCCACGCCTACGACCAGGAGCACGGCGCCGTGCCCGGCGACCTGGACGAGGCGCTCGACCAGGTCGCCGCCGCCACCGAGGACGATGCCGCGCGCCGCGCCGCCCAGGGCGCCTTCCGCCTCGACCTCAGTAAGGGCCTGCTCAGCAACGCCGAGCGGTGGCGCGGCTACACCACCGGCGAGGCCACCTTCTACCTCGCCCCCGGCGCGGTCCTGCACCACCACCGGGAGGAGGACCAGTACGGCACCCTCCAGCACCACTACGTCCTCCTGACCGCCGAGGACCCGACCCCGGTCCCCATCACCAACGTCGCCCAGCTCCACGAGGACCTCACCTCCCGCCTCCCCGAGACGACCGAGGCCGTCAACGCGGTGGCGCCGAGCGTGGTCTGACGGCTCCCTGTGCCGCCCCGCCCCCGCACTACCGGGGCCGGGGCGGCGCGGAGGACCGGACAGCCCAGTCCGGCACACCCCTGGTGAGGAGACCCGCCGCTCATGACCACCACCGAACCGGCCCCGGCCTCGACCTCGGTCCCGGCTTCCGGGCTGCTCGACAAGAACCTGACCGAGGCCTGCCGCGACACCGAGGCGAAGATCGCCCGCGTCGACACCAAGGCGTCGTTCCTGCTGGCGTTCGACGGGGCGATCCTGGCCGGCCTCGCGAGCCTCGCCGACAAACCGCTCCCGCTGCCCGCACAGATCGCCGGCGGCGGCGCCGCCCTCGTGCTCACGGCCGCCGCCGTGCTGCTGCTCCTGGCCGTCCGGCCCAACCTCGGCGGCCGCCGCCGCGTCGTCCGCGAGGGCTTCCCCCGCTGGGCGGAACTGGACGAGCCGGAGCTGCTGGCCGCACTGGCACAGGACACCCGTGCCATCAGGACCCGCGCCCTGTCCCTCCTCGCGGTCAGGAAGTTCCAGGGGTTGATCCGCGCGGTCGACACGATCCTCGCCGGACTTGCCCTGCTCCTGCTCGCCGCCGCCCTGGCGGTCACCGCATGACCACCCGGCCCCGTACCCGCGCCGACCTCGTCCGCGCCTCGGCCGGGATCGTCCAGCTCGCGCTCCAGCAGATCACCGACGTCCTGACCGCCGACGACCTCGATGCCCAGGAGCCCGCCGCCCTGCTGCACGAGCTGCACGACGACGCCGACCCGGACGGCGGCCCGTTCGCCGCCCTCGCGCAGCTGCTCGACTGCGCCGCCCGCCGGGCCGAGCAGGTTCAGCAGCACCCCGACGGTGTCGCCTCCCGCCGCCTCCACGAGGCCGCCGGCCTCACCACCGACCACGTCGCCCGCCGCATCGCCTGGGCCGCCGACATCCTCATCCCCGAAGGAGAACGGGCATGACCTCCCTGCCGCTCGACACGACAGTTCCCGCCCCGGCCCTCATCTGCCTCATCGGCCCGGCCGGGTCCGGCAAGTCCACCCTGGCCTCCACCTGGGAGCCGACCCGGGTCCTCAGCCTCGACCACTACCGGGCGCTCGTCTCGGACCGGCCCGGCGACCAGACCGCCACCGGCGACGCCGCCGCCGTGCTCCAGAGCGTTCTGGAGGCCCGCCTCAGCCGCGGCCTGACCTCGGTCATCGACGCCACCAACTGCGACCAGCCCGTCCGGACCAACCTGGTGGAGACGGCCCGCCGCTACGGCATCCCCACCGCCGCCGTCCTCATGACCACCCCGCTCGACCTGTGCCTGGCCCGCAACGCGGCCCGCCCCGCCGAGCGCCGGGTACCCGAGAACATCGTCCGCGCCCAGCACCGCGCCGCCACCGACGCTCACCCGCGCCTGCGCCGCGAGGGCTTCGACCACGTCGTGCTCGCCTCCAGCCTCGACCGCCTCGGCCCGCTCCTGGAGCGCGCCGCCACCGAGCGGCGCTCCGAGTTCGGCTGGGACGGCGGCGACGGACTGGGCACCGAGCTCCTCCTGCGGCGCTTCTTCGGCCCCGACATCGCCCGACTGGCCACCTGGCAGGACGGCTCCGCCCTCGCCGGGGGCGACCGCGTCGTCGAACTGCGCGCCGGGTCCGACTCCCTCACCCTCGCCCTGCGCCTGGACGCCGACGACGAGGGCGACGTGGGCTTCGACGTCCTCGTCGCGTGCCCGGCCCGGCAGGGCGACACCGAAGGCGGCGAGCCGTGCCCCGGTCCGGCCTGGGTGCCCGTCTACTCCGTCCTCGACCTGCACCGTGCCCACCGCGGCGAACTCGACACCGACGAGGACCTGCGGTGCGCACACTGCGGCTACCACGGCGCCGAGTTCGACCATGAGGCCGCCGACCACGCCGCCGGAGCCGAAACCGACGAAGACCAGGCCGACGCCTACAACACGGCCCCGGCCGCATGAGCGCCCGTCCCGACCAGACGGCGCCCGGCTGGGACCAGGCCGTCTTCCGCTGCGGCCAGTGCGGCGCCCGGCGCACCGCGACCACAGAAACCGACTACACCCGGGCGGTCAGCGCCCACCACGACGCCCACGCGGTCTTCGACCGGCTCAACGCCGTCGAGCGCAGCGGCATGGGCTCGATCCTCCGGGTGCTCCTGGAGGACGTCGCCCTCTCCGCCGAGCTCCTGGCCCTCATCGACCAGGACGCGCCCGAGCCGTTCCCCGAGCCGGCCGACCGCCGCTGACCTCGTGAGAGCACTCCGTGCTGTCCCACCCCTGACCCCCGTGGTCCAGGGGCGGGGCAGTCGCGGTGGCCCCTCACGGCCTGTTCAGCACACCGCCGGACCACCGGCACCCAGACACAGAAGAACCCCGGAGCAGACGCACACGGCGTCCAAACCGACGCCTGCCCCGGGGCCACCCGTCCCGTACGAGACGAGAGGGAGACCCCAGTATGGACCCCGTCACGCAGCTGCGGACCCGGATCGGGACCCGCGCACTCCTGCTGACCACCGCCGCCATCCCGCTCACCGGCTGGGCCGTCCACGCCACCGCCCTTCACCGGCGCCTGGCGGCCACCAAGCGCGACCCGCTGACCGGCCTGCTGCGCCGCGACGCCTACACCCACCGCGCCCGCCGCCTCCTCGCCCGCCACGGCGACGACACGGTCGCGGTCATGGTCGACGCCGACCACTTCAAGATCATCAACGACCGGTTCGGGCATGCGGCCGGCGACGCGGTCCTCGCGGCGTTCGGCGCCCAGCTCACCGCATGGGCCGGACCGGCCGCAGCCGCCGGGCGTCTGGGAGGCGACGAGTTCGCGCTCGTCCTGGAGCTCCCCGCCAACCGCCGCGTCCAGCGCCTGGAGCAGCTGGTCCGGATGTTCCACACCCCCGTCGTCCTCGACGACGGCCGGACCGTCGACGTCGCCGCCTCGGTCGGCGCCGCCACCCCGGCCGCGATCGGCAGCCGTGACCTGAGCGTGCTTCAGCGGGCCGCCGACGCGGCGCTGTACGACGGCAAGCACACCGGTCGCGCCGTCCTCGCGACGTACGAGCACGCCTCGGTCCCCTCCCTCAACGGGCGCCGCCTGGGCCGCCCGGGCACGGCCGCGTGGGGGCAGGCGGCATGAGCGGCTCGGTCCTTCCCGCCGACCCGGGTACCTGGGTGCGGGGCATCACGATCCGCCAGCCCTGGGCCACCTGCCTCCTCGCGGGCAAGAGCATCGAGAACCGGCCGGTGCACTGGCCGTGGCGCGGCTGGCTCCTCCTGCACGCCGGGCAGCGGACCGAGCGCGCCCCGCAGCGCGACCCGCTGGTCGCCACCACGATCCGCGGCCGCACCCTGCACACCGGCGCCGTTCTCGGCATCGCCCGCCTGACCGACTGCCACCAGGACCCGCCCGGCGCCCCGCCCTGCTCCCCCTGGGCGCAGGTCGACGTCTGGCACCTGGTCCTGACCGACGTCCACGAGCTCCCCCTGCCGGTCCCCGTCAGGCACGGGCAGCTCGGCGCGTGGAAGCCGACGCAGTCCCTCGTCGACCAGGTCCGCCTCCAGCTTCCCCAGCTCTCCCCGGAGTCCACGTCATGAGCCACACCGAACTCGACGCCCGCTTCCCCTTCCCGGCCACCACCGTCCCGACCCGCTGCCGCCGGCGCCGGACAGCTCCACCTTGACCTCGGCCCGGCCACCATCCCGCTCCCCCCGCCCACCTGGGCGCAGACCCCGTCCGGGCCTCCCGGCCCGGCGGCCGCGCAGCCGCTCTTCGACCTCACCGCACCCGAAGGGTCACCCTCGTAAAGCTCACGATCGACCACGCCGACCTCGCCGCTGCCGTCGGCTACGCCGCCCGCACCCTGCCCTCCCGGCCCCCCGGCCCGGTCCTGGCTGGCCTGCTCCTGGACGCCACCGGCGACCGGCTGCGGGTTAGGGCGTTCGACTACGAGGTCTCCGCCGGCACCCAGGCCGTCGCCGGAGACGACGCCCGCGACGCCCGCTGGTGGCCCCTAACCGACCTGCCCCAGCCGCTCGCGTTCGACCACGCCGACATCCTCAACACCGTCCTGCACCCCACCGGCTGACACCGCCGCGCCCACCCCCGACGGGCCACCCGGACACTTCCGGGCGGCCCCGCCGCCATCCGACCGCTCCGTTCCCCACGGCGGCCCGGCCACCGGGCCGCCGCACCCGACACCGACCGGAAGGACCGTCGCGTGACCACCGCCTGCCCCCGCCTGTGGACCCTCGACCAGGACCCGGCTGAGCTCGGTTTCGTCGCCGTCCTCGGAGGCCTGCACATCACCAGCCTCATCGCCTTCGACACCGACGACGGTGACCACCCCGCCCTCTTCTTCTTCCTTGGCCACCACCGCTAGGCCACCACCGTCCATGCCATCGCCCTCTACACGCGCCGTGTCCACGACTGGACCCAGTTCGGCGGATCTTGCAGGGAGAGGCCTGCCATAGGCTTCGTGGTCATGTTCGATTGGTGGAATGTGTTGGCGGACGACGAACGCCGGCAGTGGAAGTTGGCTTCGTTCGTGAGTGTGGGGCCGCTGCACTTTGGTATGAGCCCTGGCGAGGCGTCGGCGGTGCTGGACGGTGTGACAGCGGCGTCCTACTGTCCCGCGTCCGAGAGTCTGCCTGCGATCGTGCGAGGCGACTCCTCAGAACCCGGCGTGAAGCTCTATTACTGGGGAGAGCGGCTGTCGGCCATCGTGGTCGACGCGTTGCGCGGGCCACAGGTTTTCGCGGACGGTATGGCGCTGGTCGGCCGAGTTCCTTCCGACCTGGAGAAGTGGATGGTCGACCGGGCCGAGGCTCACGCAGCCGATTCGGAGCTCATCTATATGGGCGCAGGCATACCAGGGTCGGACACTCTAGGTGTCTTCATCGATGTGCAGCGAGCAGGTGATCACCTGCTCACCCGGCCGGTCTTCGTGCCTTTCGAAGCGATGGACGACCCCTCCCACTTCCTTCCGCGCGATATGTGGTCACGCTACTGACCGCCCACGAGCATCCGAGCTGGCCGATCTGCCGGGCAGACCGTAGGCCCCACTGGTGCCTCTCCCCCGACGACGACTTGACCGAGGCACTCCCCCCGCGTCCCTCGCACTCTGTACGCGCACGCCACCGTCCACTGCCACTTCGACGGCACTCGGTGCCTCTTCTGGACTCAACCCGACGAACTGGCGGACTGCTGGTCACTGTCATGCGGTGCCCCCTCGCTCTGGCAACCGCGGCCGTCGTACCGAACTCCGGCCAAGGTCCTCAGGCCCCAGCCTGAGGACCTTGGCCGCTTGGGGTTGTGCGACACCGGAGCGCTTACGCCGTAAGCACCTTGTCCAGACACAGCCAAGGAGATGGGTGCTTACGCCGTAAGCACCCTGGCTGGATACAAGACGGGGGACGTGAGAGCTGGCATGGTCTGGTGGCCTCTCGCAGTAACTGATCGTTTCAGAATGAGTTCGGCGTAGGGGCTTGGCAGTCGGGTTGGGTGGCGGCACAGTGGTTCGGGTGTCGGATGATCTTGTGCCTGATGACCTGTGGGAACGTGTCGCCCCGCTGCTGCCGCCCCGTCCGCCGCGGCGACACCGGTATCCCGGACGCCTGCCCGCGGACGACCGCGCCGCTCTGCGGGGCATCGTGTACGTGCTGCGCAAGAACGTGAGCTGGAGAGATGTGCCGGCCGAGCGGACCGGATGCAGCGGGGTGACGGCCTGGCGGCGGCTGCGGGACTGGACCGAGGCCGGACTCTGGCCCCGCCTGCACCAAGTGCTCCTGGCCGAGCTGCGCAAGGCAGGCCTGCTCGACATGGACGACTGCGCGATCGACGGCTCGCACATCCGGGCGTTGAAAGGGGGGCTCACACCGGACCTTCGCCGGTCGACCGCGCCCGGCCGGGCAGCAAGCACCACCTGATCGTCGACCGCCACGGCACACCTCTCGCCGTCTCGCTGACCGGCGGAAACAGGCACGACGTCACCCAGCTGACGCCCCTGCTGGACGCGATCCCCCGCATCCGAGGAGTCCGCGGGCGGCCGCGCCACCGGCCGGGCCGACTGTTCGCCGACCGCGGCTACGACTACGACAAGTACCGCCGCATCCTCCGAGCCCGCGGCATCACACCCAAGATCGCCCGACGCGGTGTCCCGCACGGCTCCGGCCTGGGCAAGACCCGCTGGGTCGTGGAGCGGACCTTCGCCTGGCTCCACCAGTTCAAACGACTCCGCACCCGCTACGAGATACGCGCCGACCTCCACCTCGGGCTGCTCCAACTCGCCTGCAGCATCATCTGCTTGCGACGCCTCCGAACCTCATTCTGAAACGATCAGTAAGGGGCTGCTGTTCTCGCAGTGGCTGCGTGGTGACTGAGCTCCTCAGAGGAAGAGCTGGAGAGCTGCTCCGCAGCTGGTGGCGGCCTGATAGTGGGAACTGGGGGAGTAGCAGCCGTTCTCGCTCCTGTAGTGATGGGACGTTTGCGTCATGAAGCCCATCACCGCGCTGGTGCCGCCTGTCGCTGTGGCAGCGACGCTCCTTCTCGGTTTCGTGGCACCGGTCCATGCCGCCCCGTACTGGAACAAAAGCATTAAGTGCAGCGCGGCCGACCCTGACGGCCGCAAGATCCTCACCCGTGTGGATAACGGCGAGCTGGGCTGGAACCATTTATCGGGAAAGCACAACATCAAGAAATACGCCCTCGTCGACATCCTGCTCCAGGGCAACGTCGACAGGGTGAGCGGTGCTGATATCCAGTACTGGGGGCGGGCCACGAACCGGGCGTATGGACTAGTGAAGCTCATCGTCAAGGTCCGCTACACGCGCAAGACTGCGCATGGGCGCTACGACGCGGTCCCCGGCCCGGTGGTAGGTGTGATCACCGCGTACTGCAATGGCATGCAGAAGTGCCCACACTGGGTGAATGAGTAGCCCGGTGAGCGAAGACGATCACGAGCTCGAAGACCTCCAAAGGGAAGTGGTCGCGCTCCTGCTGGACTATGTCTACGCGCCGCTGCTGGAGGACCAACACGTACGAGGAGTCCCGCCCGCGCCATCAGGAAGGCCGGCGGTCCGAGTCGCCCTTGGCGACAAGAACGAGTGCGCCCCCTCCAAGCTGATGGCCTACGAGATCCCTCTTGGCGCGGGTGATGAACTGCGCATCGCGCACGACGTCGTCGCCCTGCTTCGTGCGGTACACGCCGGCACCCATATCTACCCCTCGAACAGGGTCACCTCGGTCATGGGAATGGACCTGTACCTGGTCGACCCGGCACATGTGAAAGAAGCGCCCTTCACCACGGACGACTGGGCCTCCACGCTTCTGCGCTGCCTCACTCACCCCGTAGGAGAACGGCCTGAGGCAGGGCTGCGCGGGTTCCTGTTCAAAGAAGCAGGTCTGCTGCGCCTCTACATGGACAGCGATGAAGTGCCCGGCGTGATTGCCGCCGATGTACGTCCCGGGGGCGCGCTGACCGCTCTTCTGGCCGCCCTGCCTTCGATGCTCGGCGAAGAATGGCGTACCTCTGGCGCGATCGACGATCCGCACTGCCGGTACCTGGTGGACCTCACCGACTGGTGAGCACAACTCTGTACAGTCCCAGCACACCGCGTGGCTGCCGGCCTTCGTGTCGAAGCCACTCGGCCTGTCTCAGTAGAGGTCCAACCCGGCGGTGTGAGCTCGTGCAAGGAGCGGTCTGCCCCGTAAGCATCGGCTTGGGTAGAGCGAGTGCTTACGGCGTAAGCACCTGCCAGTTGCAAGAACTAACGTTTGAATGCGGTAAAACCCTCCTTTCACTCCGATGCGATCCAGGGTGACGGTAGTAAGCTGCCGCCATGTCATCGACACCTCTTGGGGGTGAGCGGGAGAAGCTGGTCTCGAAGCTGCCTGCATCACTCCGTCAGGAACTCAAGGTCAGAGCCGCGCAGCTGCAGACAGACGTCCAGGACGCAGTGACAGCAGGCATCCAGTCCTGGCGAGCCACCGGACAAGACCTCCCCACCATCGACACCGCCGGAGCGGAGTCCTTCGGCACCTACCTGCCCGAAGGCCTCTACGACGAGTTCAAGGCCGACTGCCGCGACCGCGGAGTCTCCTACATCCAAGGACTCGCACAGGCAGTAGCGCTCTGGCTCACAGAAAGCCAGTCCCCCAGCGAGCCCCACGTCATCCGGCGCATCGTCGTATGCAACCAGAAGGGCGGTGTCGGTAAGACCGCCATCGCCGGCGGCCTCGCGCAGGCACTCGCAGAAGACCCGGCAGCCGTCACCAACTCCCCCCAGGAAGACGACGCCCCTCCAGCTGACGCCGAGACCGCTCTGGAGACAGCGGTACGAGCGGCGCAGTCCGGACTCCGTGTCCTCCTCGTCGACTTTGACCCTCAAGGACACCTCTCCCACCAGCTCGGCCTGAAGGCGATCCCGGCTGGCCAGGAGAGCCTCATCACCCACATGCTTAACCGCGAGCAGACCAAGCGGGAACTGATCGACCTCACCGTCGCCGTCGAAGGTGACCGCTTCGGCGGGCGACTGCGCATCCTGCCCGCAGCCTTCGACGCCTTCCTCCTCGACTCCGGCCTCACCGTCTTCCGAGGCCCCCGGCACGCCGCTCTCGAACGTGCCCTCGCCCCGGTCGAAGAGCATGTCGACGTCGTCGTCATCGACTCACCGCCCAGCCTCGGCCTCGCCATGGACACAGCGCTCTACTACGGACGCCAGCGCGACGACGAGAAGCCCGGCAACTCCGGCCTCGTCGTACCCGTCGAAGCAGAAGACACCTCGGCCCAGGCCTACGGCATGCTCATCCAGCAGATCGACGCGCTCAGCCGCGACTTCGACATCCACATCGAACAGCTCGGCCTCGTCGTCAACAAATTCGACAGCCGCCGCGGCTACATCGCCACCTCCTCACGCGACAAGTGGATCACCCTCGGCACCCCACCCGTCCTCGCCGTCGTCGTCGACCTCAAGGAACAGCGCGAAGCGGTCCGCCTGCAAAAGCCCCTCCTCGACTACGCCCCCGAATCCGTCCAGGCACATCAGATGCGCAAGATCGCCCGAGGACTGAGGACCGCATGAGCAAGGCAGACATGCTGGGCGGCTCCGCCACCTTCGACGCCGTCACCCAGCCAATGAGCAGCCGAGCCGCCGCATTCGCACGCTTCAGCGGTCAAGAAACCACCACCGAGAACGGCACCACAGCAAAGCCGGCAGAAGGCCTGCGCCTGCCCGTCGCCAAGCTGGCCCACAACCCCGAAAACCCGCGCGAAGAACTGCAGGACATCGAAGACCTCGCCGACAGCCTCGCCGCCCGCGGACTCATCCAGCCCGTAGCCGTCGTCACCCGCGCAGCCTTCCTTAGCGCCCACCCCACCCACGAGCACAACATCGGCGACGCCGAGTACATCGTCGTGGACGGCAACCGTCGCCTGGCCGCCGCCCACATGGCCGGCCTCGACGAGATCCCCGCACACCTCGACGACTCCTTCGCCACCGACGCTGACGCACTGCTCGAAAACGCCCTGGTGGCGGCAGTCCACAACCACGACCTCGAGCCCATCGAGCAGGCCAAGGTCCTGCAGCGACTGGTCGAGAAGTACGGCTCCCAGCGCCAGGTAGCCAAAGCCCTGAACAAATCGTCCGGGTGGGTCACCCAGCGCATGGCCCTGCTCAAGCTCACCCCGGAGCTGCAGCAGGCAGTCGAAGAAAGAAGCCTCCCGGTAGAAGTAGCCCGGCAAGTCGGCCAACTCCCTCAACAGCAGCAACATGAAGCTGCCCAGGAAGCGCTCGCGGCCCGAGCCGAAACGAAGAAGCGGCGCAAGAACCAGGACGCACCCTTGGGTACTTACGCCGTAAGCACCCCCACCGCAGACGACAAGCCAGCCCCCACCTCAACGAGCATGGAACAGCCTGAGGCCACGGCACCAGCGAGTGCTTACGCCGTAAGCACCCCGCACCCGGAACCCAGCAACGCGACCGAAGCCTCAGTGCCTACGCCTAGTAGGGCCGAGTCAAGCTCCGCCGTGCTCTGGAGCGACGGTGCAAACGCCATGGAGCAGGCGCTCGGAAGCATGGACCTCGAACAGCGCAGTCGTTTCCTGCACCGTTACATCGAACTTGCTGGCAACACCGACACACTGGTCGAAGACCTCGCCCGCGGACTGGCCACCCCCGGCCGCCTCCAGCTCGCCACCATCCTCGAAGAGACATCCCGACGACTCAAACAGCTCTAATAATTCACCACGCAAGAGGGGCCAACCTGTAGGGCTGGCCCCTCTTGTCTTGCATCCCTTCCAGCCATCCTCAAGGGCGATTAAACCGATCTGCTTCCTTCATCCAGTGGGCGAAACTGCCTTGGGTGGTGAGGGTGTCGGGATGCTCGGGTCCCAGGATGCGTAGCTGGTCATTGAGGAGTTCTGCGGTGGCGTCGACGGCGCCTTGCAAGTCTCCTGCTGTCCCGCGCCAGTGGGCGAGGTTGCTTCGGGTGGTGAGGGTGTGGGGGTGGTCGGGTCCCAGGATGCGTAGTTGGTCGTTGAGGAGTTTGTCGGTGGCGTCGACGGCGCCTTGCAAGTCTCCTGCTGTCCCGCGCCAGTGGGCGAGGTTGCTTCGGGTGGTGAGGGTGTGGGGGTGGTCGGGTCCCA
>NZ_JBSHHY010000026.1:25724-25852 GCF_053618675.1 Streptomyces sp. NPDC055632
CAGGATGCGTAGTTGGTCGTTGAGGAGTTTGTCGAGGGCGTCGGTGGCGCCTTGTGTGTCTCCTGCTTCCCCGCGCCAGTGGGCGAGGCTGCCTCGGGTGGTGAGGGTGTCGGGGTGGTCGGGCCCGA
>NZ_JBSHHY010000026.1:25949-59472 GCF_053618675.1 Streptomyces sp. NPDC055632
CGCCAGTGGGCGAGGCTGCCTCGGGTGGTGAGGGTGTCGGGGTGGTCGGGCCCTAGAAGCCGCAGGTAGTCATCGAGGAGTTCATCGAGGGCGTCGATGGCGCCTTGCAAGTCTCCTGCTGTCCCGCGCCAGTGGGCGAGGTTGCTTTGGGCGGTGAGGGTGTGGGGGTGGTCGGGTCCCAGGATGCGTAGTTGGTCGTTGAGGAGTTTGTCGAAGGCGTCGGTGGCGCCTTGTGTGTCTCCTGCTTCCCCACGCCGGGAGGCGAGGTTGCTTCGGGTGATGAGGGTGTCGGGGTGGTCGAGTCCCAGGATCCGTATGCGGTCATCGAGGAGTTTGTCGAAGGCGTCGGCGGCGCCTTGTGCGTCTCCTGCTTCCCCACGCCAGTGGGCGAGGTTGTTGCGGGTGGTGAGGGTGTCGGGGTGGTCGGGCCCCAGAAGGCGGTGAGCAGTGTTGTGCAGGTGATCAAAGTAGGTGTGGGCTGCGGTGACCTGCCCAGTCCGTCCGAGGGTTCGGCCTGCTGTGAAGAGGACGGTGTGAAGTCCGTCGTCTTCTTTGCGGGGCGGGCCAGCGGTGTGTAGTGCGCTGACGTTGGAGACGAGTACGGGCAGAGCCTCGTGGTTGGGGCGCTCGGGCCACGCTTCGAGGAGGGCATCGGCGGCAGCCAGAGTGGTTGTGGTGTGTTGTTCGGGGGTGAGGGTGTCGCGGGTGGTGTGCTGCACCAGCGCGTGGACGCGGATGGCGTCCGAGGTGTGGTCGATGAGGCTGAGACGGTGTAGCACGCTGAGGGCTTGCATGACCTGCCGTTTCTCGATCTGCTTTCTGTCCTCTGTAGCTTTGGAAGCAGGGTCTGCACCTGTGGTGTTTTGGCCGAGGTAGACACGGGCGGTTTCGGTGGCGATCAGTGCGGTGGGGATGCCGTCGGGGGACAGCACCGACAGCAGGGCCAGCAGGGGGCGGGCCAGGCCAGCCGGTGGCAGGGTGTCGGCGTGTTGGACGCTGAGGTCCCAGACGGCCGCGACGGGGAGTTCTTGATCGTCGGGTAGGGCGTCGGGGATGAGTTCGGCCAGGCGTGCGGTGCGATCGGTCAACATCCGCCGGTAGGCGGCCGCGGTGTGTCCGGTGTCGGCGAGGTAGGCGGCTGCCTGGGCGAGAGCGAGCGGCAGATACCCCAGAGCGTGAGCCAGGGCGCGCAGGTCGTCTTCAGGTTCGGTGTGGTCGTAGTCGGCCAGGCGTCGGGTGAGGAAAGCCAGGGCTTCGGCGGGGGCGAAGACATCCACATCAATGCGAGTACCGCGATCTCGCAGGGCGGCGTCGCGACGCCGAGTGGTCGCTAGAGTCTGCCCAAGAGGTGAGGCTGGTGGCCACAGGCCGGTCAGATGGTTGGGGTTGGTGATGTTGTCCAGAACGATCAGCCACCGCACCACCCGCGTCCCTGCCGAGGCCGGGCGGGGCTGGAGCCAGGCCAGGAAAACGGCGGCGTTCTGCTCGTCGTCTTCACCAGCGCCTGGGGGAGTGAGGCCGAGGACGCGTGCGGTCTGGGCGTAGGCGGCCAGGACACCGGAGCGGTCGGTGGCTGTAGCCCACACCACCACATCCACCTGACCTTCGGCAATCTGGGTACGAGCGTGATGGGCGGCGATCTGTGTCTTGCCGACCCCGCCCAGTCCCGACAACACCCACCGCGCATCACCCGGCTCGGCTTCGCTCTGGCTGGTGCGGTCGTTATTGCCGGTGTCTGAAGTAGGGGTGCCTGTGAGGACGGCTGTTCCGCCGTCCTCCAGTGCCGTGCGCAGCAGCCCGCTCTGGGACCGTGCCTGATACCGGCTCGCCGCCGCCGGCACAGCACCCACCACGACGGGGAACGCCACCGACTGCGCCGACGCTGCAGCACCACCTATATGGACTGCGACGTTCTGCAACGAGACGTTGTCTCCGCTGATTCCCAGGCCTAGGTCACCGTTCGCCTCCAGCGCACGTTCGCCTGCGCCGGCTGTGGCCTGAGGTGGAACAGTCGCTGCAGCTTCCATCGATGTTGGCGCAGCGTCGGAGACTCCTTTTGACACTTCAGAGCCGGGGTGGTCGGTATTGTTCTTTTTTGCCCGCTTGGGCCACAGGGGACTCACGGCTGGTTCTGCTGCCCGTCCTGCTTAGGGGCGTCGCCGGTGATGGCTTCGCCGATCGAACCCCCGGCCTCGACTCCCCGCTCACCGGGTACTCCCGGCGCCGTGCCGCTCGTACCACCGGGCCCTAGGGCACTGCCGGGAGGGATGGTGGGGGAGGAGTGGGCGAGGGTGTGGCCGTCTCCGGTGACCGCCCGTCCGATCGAGCCTCCCGCCCGCACCGACCGCGCCCCGCTCACCGGCGGTGCCGTGGGTGGTAGCGGTGCGGGGGGTGTTCCCTGCCGGAGGGCGAGGGCCAGTCCCGCCAGGCCCGCGGCCGCGCCGACGATGCTGGCCACCCGGTCACCGGTGTCCAGGTCCACGAACACGGCCACCGCGACCAACCCCAGCATCACCATGGCGCACAGTCCTGCGGTTACCCGCCACCACGCTTGAGACATCCCAGCCCACCCCCATAGGACGAACAGCTCGTACCGGCACCGGGACACCGGCCGCGTTGCCGAAGCGTCCATCGTAGGAGCACGAAGGGTCGGCCGGTCCGAAGCGCAGGCATACATGGTCTCGGTAGGGAGCTGGTGTCTGGGCTGCTGTATGTCGTCTGCGCTCTGTCGGGCGTGTGGTCGATCTCTGGCCTGTGCCGGTCTGATCAGCAGCTTCAGGGGAGGGCGCCTTGCTTTACAGGCCGATGAGGTTGCGGGTACCGCTTCGGTCCTGCGGCCTCCCGCGTACGGCCACAGCCTTTGGACCATGTTGTCGGCGGGGTGTCCGGTCTGATGTTCACCACCAGGTGTTCTGGTCGTGTGCGTACTCGATGGTGGAGGGATCTGGTGAGGGGCTTCCGTCTGGTTCGATTCCGTGGGGCCACAGTGTCTTCCACAGGGGCTTGATGCGGTGGTTTGGGTAGGCGGCGTCTCCTCGGTCTGCTGCCTCGATGGCTGTGCGGGCAGCTCCTGGCAGGTCGCCGTTCTCGTGCTGGAAGCGGGCGATGCTTGCGAGTGCTTCCGGGTGTCTGTGGCGGGCGGCGTCCTCCCATAAGGCCTCCGCCATCTCTTTCCGGCCGGCTTCTTCGTGGTCGAGTGCGAGGTCCGCGAGGAAGTCTGTCAGGCCATACTGGGCGGCTTCGTGGGCGTAGTGCTCGGCCTGTTCGAAGAGTCCTCTGCCCTGGCGCATCATGGCCAGGCTGCCCAGACACTCGGGTGATCCGAAGGCCGCCGCTTCGTGAGCGAGGTCGGAGGCTTCTACTGGCATCCCGCGCTCTTCGAGCACGAGCGCCATCTCGGCGAGAGTGTCGGGCTGACAGCACTGTGCCGCCTGCATCGCTAAGTCTGCCGCCTGCTCGTAGTCCGATTCCCCCACCGCCATGAAAGCTATGTCGGCCAGAGCACGACAGGCCAGATGGTCTTCGGGCTCTGCGTCATCGGTGAAGTGCCGCCACCCGTCGTTCGGCTCATGACGAGGAAACTCAACGCCTACGTCGCGCCGAGGCAGTTGTGCTGATTTTTCTGAAAGAAGCCGGCCGTAACGTAAGCGCCACCGGCTTATGGCCGCTGAGGCCAGCGCACTGACATCCGCCCGCTGTGACAGATGCCGTAGCGCGGCGTCCCAGAACGATTGTGGCGGGCAGAGGTGCCGGCGCTCGTGCCGGCCGTACTGCTCCATGTAGTCAGTCAGCCGATAGCACGTGCCCGTGCTGTCATCGCTTCCAGGGTGCAGCCGTATCCGGCGGAGCAGGGCTTCGTCACCGGTCACGCGGTGCCCCGCATAGGCGAGGGCTTCTTCGAACCAGCTGTCATTCAGCGCGTCAAGGGCCGAGAGGGAGAGGTAGCCGGGAGCAGCGTCCTCGAGGAAGCTCACGGGCAGGGCGGTGCCGCATCCCAAACGCCTGGCGTCCATCGCAACGTGAAGGACCGCACGAGCCCCCGGCTGCGCATGCTCGTACCGCTCCATGAGAGCGGGCGCTCCGGCAAGGAACTGTGTAATGCGACCGTCGACTGCCCTTTGCAGAGCAAGCGCGAGCCGTTGATCAGTCACCGCGGCCTTGCCGGCCGCAATGATGTCCTGTGCCGTAAAGGCTTCCGGCACACGCAGGTTGCGCCCTGCCAGTAACTGCCGCGCCTGAGCATGAGGATGATCGAGGTGAGGCCCTGTAGGTGATGCCAGCCGATCCCAGTGCTCAGGCCACAAGGTACCCAGGACGAGAACCGGAGCACGATCTGCGTCTGCCAGGAGGCTGCGCAGCGCGGCGGCGATGCGTTCACCAGCATGCTCTTCGGCCAGGTAGAGCTGTGTCTCGTTCAGCCACACCACGGTCTTCGGACCCACTGCGGCCAGACCGGCCAGCGCGGCCTCGCTATGTGTCGGGTCGAACGGATGCCACAGTTCCCACCCGTCGCCAGCCAGTACCTGGATGGCCTCCCAACAGGCACGCGTCTTGCCCGTGGAAGACGCTCCCACCAGGACACACATCTGGCTCTGTCCACTTGCCGCCGCACTGACTACTTTACGTAACTGCTCGTCGTGCGCTCGCTTTACATACGTAGGCAGCTCGCTGGGCGCATCGGCCTCATGGAGGGCGTGGCGGACCTCAAGATCCAAAGGGCGGCACAGGCTGATCGGCTTCGTCGTGACAACCTGAGGGCCTCCGTCCTTCTCGGACAGCACAGGCGAGACTACATAGTGGTTTGTGACAGTGTTGCCGTTGCCGGTGATCGCAGTTCCTATATCACCGCCCGCTGCCACAGAGCCGTCGCTTGCCTGCACGGGCAAGGCACTGGGCAGCTCTTGCTCATTAGGTGTGCCCTCCGGATCCGGGGCCGGCTCCCGTCGAGGCCACAGCGGTGGAGGCGTCACGAACATTCCTCCGTGCCAGCGAACGTCTCAAGGATGCTCCCTGGAACGGCCACGCTGTCCGGCGCTGAAGCCTGCCTGTCCCTGCCATGCAACCGTCGGCCCTGCTCAGGGCGTACTGCCCGCGAAGTTCCCCGGCCTTCGCCACCCCTGACCACAGCCGCAATGAGCTGCCCGGTAGCCACCTTGGCACCGCTCACCTCTGCGTTAACGAAGCATGTCGCCTTAACCCCTCGTACCGAAGAGGCCAGCACCGCCAGGTACGCAAACCTGCACGCAGCACCTGCGGTTTGATCAACAACCATCGGCTCCATGCAGGAAGCCGCAAGGCCTGGAGCTGTCACCAGCACCACGCACACCACCGCGCAAACGGCGACCATACGTCCTATCCACCCCTGCATGGGTACATAGAACCTCCTCTTCCTCACCCATGTCCGCCAACTGATCGTTTCAACATGTAATGAGCCCGAACGCCATGCGGTTCAGGGGCGGGCGAAGATGTTGTGGGTTCCGATGCGGCGCCACACGATGTGCCGGTCCCCGGCTGTCCGTGCCCGGCCGTAGCACCACGTCGCGCGCCCGTCCGGCGCCCAGGTCAGTTCGTAGACACCGGGAGCGGAGCGCACACCCTTGATACGCAGACCCGGATGGAAACGGCCTCCGGTGCGCAGGTCGGGGACGAAGGCCTTGAGGACGGCGCGGTGGAACCGCTGGCGCTGTGCGGGGGTGAGGCGGTGAAGGTCGGCGGCGAAGCGGGGCAGTTGTTGGGCGCAGGGTTGATGCCAGTGGGATGCACAGGATTTTGTCAGTGGCGGCGCAGAGTCTGTGTCAGGCCGGGGAGTTCTTCGAGGTCGATCCGGTGCTCGGGTCCGCCGCCTCCCCCCGCCAGCGGGCGAGGTTTTTCCGGGTAGTAAGGGTGTCTTTGTGGTCGGGGCCGAGCACCCGCACATGGTCGGCGAGCAGCTCGGCGAACGCCTCTGCCGCTCCGGCCGGATCCCCCGCCGCCCCCTGGAAGAAGGCGAGGTTGTTCCGGGTGGCAAGGGTGTCTTTGTGGTCGGGGCCGAGCACCCGCAGGTAGTCGGCGAGCAGCTCGGCGAACGCTTCCGCCGCCCCGGCCGGATCTCCCGCCTCCCCCCGGAAGTTGGCGAGTTGGTACCGGTCGGTGAGGGTGTCGGGGTGGTCGGGACCAAGCACCCGCACATGGTCGGCGAGCAGCTCGGCGAACGCCTCTGCCGCTCCGGCCGGATCCCCCGCCTCCCTCTGGAAGCAGGCGAGCTGGTACCGGTCGATGAGGGTGTGTCTGTGGTCGGGACCAAGTACCCGCACATGGTCGGCGAGCAGCTCGGCCAACGCCTCTGCCGCTCCGGCCGGATCCCCCGCCGCCCCCTGGAAGAAGGCGAGCTGGTACCGGTCGGTGAGGGTGTGTCTGTGGTCGGGACCAAGCACCCGCACACGGTCGGCGAGCAGCTCGGCCAACGCCTCCGCCGCCCCGGCCGGATCCCCCACCTCCCCCCGGAAGCGGGCGAGCTGGCCCCGGGTGTTGAAGGTGTCGGGGTGGTCGGGACCAAGCACCCGCACACGGTCGGCGAGCAGCTCGGCCAACGCCTCCGCCGCCCCGGCCGGATCCCCCGCCTCCCCTCGCCAGCGGGCGAGCTGACTTCGGACGATGAGATTGTCGGGGTGGTCGGGACCACGTACCCGCAGACTGTCCGCCAGCAGCTCGGCGAACGCCTCCGCCGCCCCGGCCGGATCCCCCGCCTCCCCACGGAAGTAGGCGAGCTGGTGCCAGGCGATGAGGGTGCCGGGGTAGTCGGGACCAAGTACCCGCAGGTAGTCGGCGAGCAGCTCGGCGAACGCCTCTGCCGCCCCGGCCGGATCCCCCGCCTCTCCCCGCCAGCGGGCGAGCTGACTCCGGTCGGTGAGGGTGTGTTTGTGGTCGGGACCAAGCGCCCGCAGAGTGTCCGCCAGCAGCTCGGCGAACGCCTCCGCCGCCCCAGCCGGATCCCCCGCCTCTCCACGGAAGTAGGCGAGCCGGTGCCAGGCGGAGCGGGTGTCGGGGTGGTCGGGGCCGAGGTGGTGGGTGGTGGTGTCGGCCAGGCGGCGGAAGTAGTCGGTGGCCGCGACGACCTGGCCGCCGTCGCCGAGGCTGCTCCCGGCGCGGAAGAGCACCCCGTGCGCCCGGGGCCGGTGGAGGGCTGCGTCGGCGCACCTGGTCAGGGCAGTGGTGTTGACGCGCAGCGCCTGGGCGAGGGCGGTGTCGCGTTCGATGTCGGGCCAGACGGCCACTAGGGCGTCGGCGGCGGCGTGGGCGGCTTGCTCGTACTCGGTGGGAGTGAGGGTGTCGCGGGTGGCGCGTTGGACGAGCTGGTGCACACGCACGGCGTGCCAGGGCGTGGCGGGGTCGTGATCGATGAGGCTGAGCCGGTGCAGGGCCGACAGTGCCAGTGTCGCCTCGCGGGGCGGTACGGGTTCGGGCGATGTGGGGGCATCGGCGGTGGGGGTGGTGGTGCTGTGGGCGGCGAGGTGGGTGCGGGCGGGTGCGCTGGTGAGGACGTCGGCGGGGATGCCATTGGGGTCGAGCATGCTGGCGAGGTGGAGCATCGGGCGGGCCAGGCCCGCCGGGCGCAGGGCGTCGGCGCGCTCCAGCGACAGCGACCAGCAGGCGGCGACGGTGTGTCGCTGGTCGTCGGGCAGGCGGTCGGGGGCGGCTTCGGCCAGGGCGGCGGTGCGGTCGGCGAGGAGGGCGCGATAGGTCTCGGCGCTCTCGCCGGTGTCGGCGAGGTAGGCAGCGGCCTGGGACAGGGCTAGGGGCAGGTGTCCGAGGTCGCGGGCTAGGGCCCCGACCTCGGGCGCGGGATCGGTGCGGCCGTGGGCAGCGAGCGCTTTGGCGAGGTAGGTGGCGGACTCGCCGGGGGAGAACAGGCCGATGTCGATGCGGCGGCGCCCGTCACCTGTCAGGGCGGCGTCCTTGCGGCGGGTGGTGGCGAGTACCCGCCCGTGTGGGGAAGTGGGCGGCCACAGGCCCGCCACGTGATCCGGGTCGGCGATGTCGTCCAAGACCACCAGCCAGCGGCATTGCCCCGGCCCCGGGCGGGAAACGAGCCAGGCCCGGAACTCCTGCGCGGCCTGCTCGGGTTCGCCCGGGTCCGCGCCGCACAGCTCCGCCCCGGCCCGGGCGTAGGCGGCGATCACCGCGGCGCGGTCCGTGGCGGTCACCCACACCAGCACGTCCAGCTCGTCCGCGTCCCAGGCGGTGTGGGCGTGGTCGGCGGCAAGCTGGGTCTTGCCGACCCCGCCCATCCCGGAGAGCACCTGACCCACCACCGCCGTGCCGCCCCCCGCGACCGCGTCGCGCAGGCGGGCGGCCTCGGCCCGGTCGAGGAAGGCCGTTGCCCGTGACGGGACGGACCCCACCCGGTGCGGCAACCGCACGGGCTCACGCGGCCCACCGGGCGGGTGGATGTTCACCGGGGCATGGAAGATGCCGGCCAGGCCGCCGGGAGCGTGGAAGGCGGAGCCGGGTATGGGCTGGGCAGTGGTGCCGGATCCGGTCAGCCCTGGGACCGGTCCGGCGCCGGAGGGGACGCCAGGTGCACATCGCCGATGCTCCCGATGGTTCCGGCGGCGATCCCGTGCGGGGCGCTGATGCTGAGGTCGCCCGCGACGGCGATACCGTCCGGCGCCGTGGCAGCGGTCGGTGCCGCGGGGGCATGGGCGCGCAGCAGTACGGCCAGGGCAGCGGCGGCCTCGACGCGCTCGGGCTCGTCCAGTTCTTCCAGGAGGTCTTCGATACGAGTCTGCCAGGCGTTCTGCTGGCGCTCGCGGACCTGGGCGGTGTGTTCGGCGGGGGCGGAGTCCAAGGCGACGGCGGTGCGGTCGAGGCGCTCCAGTTCGGCGTACTGGCGGGTGTCGGCACCACGGCCGAACCACGCAGTCAGGCGCTGACGCAGGTCCGTCCAGCCATCGGTCGCTGCGGCCTGGACCACGGCCGTGCCGCCCGCAGCCGCCAGCGCGGTCATCGCTTCGGTCAGCATCCGCTCCCCCATCCGGCTGACCGGGTGTCAGCCCGGGATGACCGTAGCGCCGATCACCGGGTCGCAGACACCGATTGGCCGTTTCGGCCGCCGCGACGTGGGTCGCGGGAGGTGGCTCAGCCAGGCTCGAAACCAGGCGCACTGCCAAAACCCTGCGCCGCGCTGACATCCACCCTGCGCACGACAACAGCGTCTCGTACGTCGGCATGGCGGTCCTCCAGGAAGCACGAAGCCCCCGGCCGGGGGCGAAGGGGCAGTCGTACAGGGGGAGCTGTCACCTGGTGCGGGCTGTGGCGTCGATAGGGGCCAGGGCGTGCAGGCCTGGAGGGGTGAAGCCTTCCGGCGGGGCCGGCCTCCTCGTCGGAGACCGGCCTGCGCTCATCACGAGACGAGGGACTGCAGCAGCACCATGAGCGCCGAGTTCTCGTTGGTGAACTGCTCCAGGAGCTCCTTCTCTATCCGGTCGCGGAGCTTGTCGCGCAGGTACCTGAGCAAGCTCGTCTTGAGGGACGGATCCGTGCTCTGGGACTGCGTGCGGAGGTGCGCGACGAGTGCGCGCAGGTAGCGGCTGAAGCGTCGTCGGCCGGGCTGGTCGGGCTGCTGGGCGTTCTTGACGGTCACGGGTCCCCCTGAGGGTGAGTTCGAGCTGAGCTGACGGGCGATGAGGGCACGGCGGATCGCCACATGGCTGGGCGCCTTCATGAGGTCGGTGCGCAGTTGCCTGAAGCGGCTGCGATAGGTGCCACGGGGTGGCTCGGGACGGATGGCGTCCCGGTGTACGGAAGTCACGGCTTCCTCCTTCTTTGAGGGGAGCCGGACCATGGGGCACGCGGCGTGCTTACGTCGCGTGCTGGCAAACAGGCCCTCCTCGGGGCCTAGAGGGCGGCGGTTACCTGCGGCGCGATGGACGCCCGAGCGCCGTAGCAGACGGACACGCTTACGTCGCCTCCACGACGGCTCGCTCACCCTCAGGGAACCCAGGGGATTCCTACGGGCCGTGTGACAGGCGAAGTGACGGGGGAGCGGCGGGCTGTAGCAAGCAGAAGCGCTTGTGTCGCCGGGTGACGCCGATCAGATGCCAGCCCCGGGAGCGCAGAGCTCTCGGTGGGTGCCGGAGGCACGGGACCTCTTCACGGGCCTGTCACCGGCCGGGTATCCGGTCGAATGCCCGGAGCTGGAGGCGGAGGTCGTGACAGCTCGGCTTGCAGATGGCTGAGGGGGCGCTCAGAGAGACACCAGGCTGTCAGCCGAGGGCGGGACTTCGTGCTGCGCCGACGGAGCGCTTTCCCACGGGGGTGTCCCTGCGTTCTGCCAGTTCACGCCTGAGGGCAGACTGTGCGGATGCGTGATGTGCTGACGGAAGACCAGACGCCGGCCGTACCGGACGTGAAGGGACCGGGCGTTCCGGGTACAGGCGACCCTGCTCCGCGAGACCGGAGCGCCGTTCCGCGCGCGGAGCAGCGCTCCGGACGCAGCGGGAAGCGCTCCGGACACAGCGGTGCCCCCGGCCCTAGAGCCCCCCGGCAAGACTGCCGGCGTTCCGGCCTCGCCCAGGCCGTGGTCGGCGAAGGCGATGCGGGCGGTCGTCGTCGTCTCCGCCGTGTGCGCGACGGTGGTCGCCGGCATCGGGTTCGCCGGCTCCTACGCCGCTCTGCGCGACCTGGCCCTGGATCACGGATTCGGCCGCTTCTCGTACTTTTTCCCGATCGGCATCGACGCCGGCATCGTCGCCATGTACGGACTGGACCTCGTCCTGGTCTGGCGCCGGATGCCCAAGCCTCTACTCCGGCTGGTCGCCCACCTGCTGACCCTGGCCACGATCCTGTTCAACGCGGCCTCGGGCGACAAACCGGTACGCGAGGACCCGCTGGGCGCCTTCATGCACGGTGTCCTCCCTCTTCTCTTCGTCGCCGTCGTCGAAGCTCTACGACACCTGATCATCCGAACCAACCGGCTGGTCCTGGCGGCAGAGTCGGACCGCATCCCGCTCCACCGGTGGCTGCTGTCCCCGTGGAAGACCTGGTGTCTGTTCCGGCGGATGAAGATCTGGGACATCACCTCCTACACGCGAATGGTCGCCATGGAGCAGGAGAGGACCGTCTACAAGGCCTGGCTCCAGCACCTGCACGGTTCCAAGTGGAAGAAGAAGGCCGGTGCGGCCGCGATGCTGCCCTTCACCATGGCGCCCTTTGGTATGGGTGTGGACGACGCCCTGGACCTGCCCCGCAAGCAGCAGGAGGACGACGACCGCCGCAGGGACGCCGAGCAGGCGCGGATCGCGGCGGCCGCCGAGCGTGAGGAGCAGCGCCTCCTGGAGGAAGAGGAGCGCCAGGCCGAGGCCGCGATCCGGCGCATGGGCATCGGCGCGAAGGTGACCGCCGCCGAGCACCGGATCGCAGCGCAGACCACCTCGGCGGAGGCGGAGGCCCGCACGGCAGAGACGGCGGCGAAGGTGGCGGCGGAGACTGCGGAGAAGACCGCGCGGCTGTCCGCGGAGTCGGCCCTGCGGAAGGCGGAACGGCAAACCGCGGAGGCGGAGCGCCAGGCGGCGGAGGCGGAACGGCTCGCGGCGCAGGCGGAGCGCGAAGCCGCGGAGGCGGAGCAGGCTGCGGAACGTCAGGAGCTGGCAGAGAAGACGGCCGCCGAGGCGGAGGCCGAGGCCCGCGCAGAGGCTGCCCGGCGCCGCACGGAAGAGGACCGTCTGGCCCGGGCCCGGGCAGCGGAGGAGGCAGCACAGCGGGAGGCCGCGGCACAGGCGGCCGAGGCGGAGCGGCGGGAGGGCGTCGCACGGCAGGCGGAGGCCGACCGGCAAACCGCGCTCGCCCGGGAGACCGCCGCCCGGGCGGAGCTCGCCGCGCAGGAAGCCGACGACGCGGCCCGCCTGACTCCTCGCGAGCGCGGCGAGCGGCAGGTCGCCCGCATGATCCTGGCCGCGCACCGTGCCCTTCCCGAGTACGAGCGTCCGACCGAGCCGGACATGTATGCCGTGTCCCTGGAGGAGATCGGCAGCGCCCTGAACGTGGGCCGGACCGCTGCTGGCGAGCGCCGACAGGGCGCCATGGACCTCATCAAGGCCGGTTACACCGGCTGACCCCAGCGGCCCGACCCGCCGAAGGGCGGCACCCCCTTATGAAGGGTGCCGCCCTTCGGCCTGCCTGGGGTCATTCCAAAATTTTGGAACGGCCTCCGCTCCTGCGGTCGGCGGCAAAGCGGGGCGCAGGCCGATGCCCGCCTCCCGCACGAAGAAACCGGCTCTGACCTGCCGTGGTAAGCGAGCCGCAGGCCTGCCCGGTCCACTTACCACGGCACTTACCAGCAGGTCACGGGCCACTTACCACGCCACTCACCATGAGGAGTTATGGCCTCGTGACGGCCCGGGGCCCTGGCGGTCAGCGGCACGGTGAGCACGCAGCCGAAGAGTGAGGCATCGATCCCGACGAGCTCTTCGAGGAGCCCTCCGATGCCTTCCTCTCCACCGCGCCGTACCCGGCGCACCCTCCTCCCGCAGGCCGGGGACCGGCCGCCCGGGAAGGTCTCCGTGCGGAGTTCGGTCCTGACCCGGTTCGTGGTGTGGGGCGTGCTGGCCACCGGTCCCGTCGCGCTCCTGGCGACCTACGGCCGCCCCGGCCCGGCCGTGCCCGGGCAGCCGGTCTCCCTGACCCGGACCGTCCAGCCCGAGACGCCTGCCGGGGACGGGCCGGCCGGGTACGCCGAGCTGGTCGTGGGGCTGTGGCTGGAGGCCGGCTCGGGCCCGCAGAGCGCGGCGGCCCGCCGGCTGCGGCTGCTCGCCCCCTCGGTCCGGCCGCCCGAGTGGGGACAGCACGCGGTGAGGGTCGGACAGGTCGCGGCGGTGCGGACCGTACGGCAGGGCGAGAGCAGGTGGTCGGTGACGGTCGCCGCCCGCCTCACCGACACCGCCGCGGCGCCCGAAACTGAGCAGCCCGCAGGGCTGCGGTACTTCGTCCTGCCCGTCGTCCTCCAGGACCCGGACCGGCCCGGCGGCGCTCTCGGTCCGGCCGCCGCCGGGGCGCCGATGGAGATCGCCGGCCCGGCCGCCGGGCAGATGCCCGCTTCCCTCTACGGCAGCGCGGTCGGCGACGGCCCGCTCGCCGACACCGCCCGAGGGTTCCTGACCGCGTTCCTGGGCGCGGAAGGCGGCGCGGACCGCTACCTCGCCCCCGGCGTGACCCTGCCCCGCCCCGACGCCGGCGGATACATCGCGGTCGAGGTCGACCAGCTGATGGCCGACCGCCGTACCGGCGGCCAGGACACCGGCCGGGACGGCGCGTCCGTCCGGGTCCGCGCGGAGGTCACCGCGACCGACGGCGCGGGCCGTAAGTGGCCGCTGTCGTACGACCTCGCCCTGACGGCCCGCGCCGGCCGCTGGGAGGTCGCCTCCCTCGACTCCGGCACCACTGCCGTGCCGAACACCCCCGCGCCCTCCGCCCCCGCTTCCTGAAAGAGAGACCGCTCATGGACCCCCAGACCAACGTCGTGCTGGCCGGCGCGTTCGAGCAGATCGGCACCCACCTGTTCGGCATGGGAGAAGGCTGGGCCGATCGGGCCCTGAAGCTTTTCCTCCTCATCGCCGTGCTCGTCACGATCATCACCAAGATGAGCATGAAGGCCGCCATCGGCGTCGTGCTCGGCTTCGTGATCTGCCTGGGCATCTACAACGCCCGCACCGAACTGGCGGATGCCTTCAAGAACGAAGTGACCCAGATCGGCTCCGTCACCCCCACCAACCCCCCGCAGTCCGCGTCCACGCCTGTCGGCCGTGTGGCCGCAGGAACGGGTGAAGGGATCGTCGGCGAGCGGCCGGCATGAGCACCACCGCGCCGGTCCGGGTCGGCCGCACCTACACCCGGGCCCGCGCCTTCCCCTGGGTGCTCGGCAAGATCGGCGACTTCGTCCTGTGGCTCGGCCCGTACAACGCACCCCAGCTGATCATCGCCGCCGTCGGGACGCTCCTGCTGATCAACACCTTCTCGTGGTGGGCGGGCCCGCTGGGCCCGATCCCTCTTGCCGCGCTCGGGGTCGCGATCTGGGCGGCCCGCGCCCAACGGATCGCCGGACGAGCCCCGCTGTGGATCGCCTACGGCGTCCTCCAGCGGGCGCTGCAGCCCGCGACTGGCCGGATCGGCGGACGCACCGCCCGCCCGCCCCGGCCCCGGGTGCTCACCGGAACCGTCCTGATCGAGCACACCACTGTCTCCGTGGCCGAGCTTTCTGCCCCCGCGGTTGAGCTTCCCGCCCCTATGGCCGTACCGGCCCCTTCCTCCATCAACTCCCACCCCCGCCCCCGTCCTCGGCCTTCGGCCGGGGGTGGGGGCCCGGCCCCCACCCCGTTGCAGCAGATGCTGCGCGAGCGACCGAAGGCAGCCACGCGATGAAGACCCCCCTGCGCCACATCGTCGACAACGTCGTGTGGTCCACCACCGGAACCACCTGGGCCATCTGGTCACTCGCCCCGGCCGGCTCCCGCTACATGGACGCCCGCACCCGCGACGGGATCGTCTCCCGGGTGACGACCCTGGTCCGCTCCCTGCCCGGCAAGGCCCGCCTGTACGGGCTGTGCGCCCGGCTCGACCCGGCGGAGGTGGTCGCGAAGACGATCGAGGCAGTGGACTACCGGCGGCACGCGGCGTGGGCGGAGGTCGCCCAGGAGCGGCTGCGGCTACTGGCCGGAGACGACTTCGACGCCCCGGTGGAGATGCACCGCAGGACCTTGTGGCTCGCCGTTCCGCTGGAGCCGGCCGGGGCGAAGGCTCAGTGGACGGCGGCGCGTGCCTCGGCGTGGTCGGAGCTGTCGGGCCTGCTCGGCCTGCCGCCCGCGCCGGTCACGGGCCGTGAGGTCGCGGCCTGCCGGGAGCGTGTCGAGCAGCTGGAGGCGGAGTTCGACGGCGGCCTGGAGCTGCGCCGGGCGCTGCCGGCGGAGATCGTGTGGATGTACCAGCACGCCGCCGCCCGCGGCCTTGAGGAGGAGCTCCTCGGCCAGGCCGGGAAGTCGCCGATGCGCGGCAGCCGCTTCGTGCGCGGTGCGCTGCGGGCACCGTCGCACGCCGACCTGAGCCAGGTGCGGCTCCTGGAAGGCGGCGACGACCCGGACCCCGCCGGCACCGGGCGGGGCGGAAGGAAGGGCCGTGCGCGCAGGGCCGGGCTGATGGTCGGCCGCCGGTGGCTCCAGGTCGACTCCGAGGCCGGCACCTCCTACCAGGCACACCTGGCGCTGGCGGAGATGCCCCGTCACTTCACCGCGGCCGGGGGCGACTTCTTCGCCGAGCTCGACCGGCTGCCGTTCGGCGTGGACTGGATGGTCGACATGAACCTGCTCCCGGCGGAGAAGGTGGTGCACGCCGTCGACCGCAAGAAGCGCGACCTGGTCGACCAGGCCGACCAGTACGCCGCCCGCCGTGCCACCGGCCTGCCCGAGGGCATGCGCGATGCCGCCGACGACCTGGGCGACCTCGGCGCCCGGGCCTCGCGTACGAGCGTCGAGGTCGAGGTCCAGGCCGTCACCGTCATGACCGTATGGGGCACCACACCGGGGGAGTGCGAGAAGCGGGCCGGCGCGCTCCAGGCCCGGCTGCGCAGCGCCAGCTACCGTCTGGTCCGCCCCGTCGGCAGCCAGGACAAGCTGTTCACCCTCGGCCTGCCCGCCGCCCTCACGCCGCCGGAGACCCGCGAGTACGTCCAGTACCAGCTCGGTGAGGACTGGGCGATGCACGGTGCGCTCACGGGGCAGGACTTCGGCGACCCGACCGGCGCCATGATCGGCTTCTCCCAGGACGTCGGCACCGTCTGCCCGACCCTGCTGGACATCGCCGACGCCCCCGTCAAGAACGCCTCCGCCTCCTTCGCTCTCGTCGGCGACCTGGGCGGCGGCAAGTCCACGCTGGCCAAGCTCATCTCCAGCTCGATCGTCGACCGGGGCGGGCGGGTCATCGCGATCGACCGCACCAAGTCCCGGGAGTGGGCCCGCTTCGCCCGCTCGGCGGCCGCCGGACGCTGCCAGATCGTGGACGCCGCCCAGGCCGAGCTGTCCATCGACCCGCTGCGAGTCTTCCCCGACCCCGCCATCGGCGCCCGCTACGCCCTGAGCTACCTCACCCTCCAGCTCGGCGTCGGCCCGATGACCGAGCACGGCGCGCTGCTGAAAGCCGCTGTGAAGCAGACCGCCGCCTCTCCTTCTCCCTGCATGGCGGGCGTCCTGGCCGCCCTGGAGGAGGCGGCCCTGGAGGACAGCGCGCGCGGGCAGCGTGCGGCTTCGCTGGTGGAGTGGCTGCAAGTCGCCGCGGAAGAGCCGCTCGCCGCCGCCGTCTTCGACCCCGACCTTCCCCCGCTCGACCTCCTGTCGGAGGTCTCCTCCGACTTCGTGGTGATCACCACCACCGGCCTGACCCTGCCGCCCAGGGAAGCGGCCGCCAGCCCCGAACTGCTGCGCAACCAGCCGCTGGAGGCGCTCATCGGCCGGGCCGTGCTCTACCTGATCGCCGCGCTCGCCCGCGAGGCGGCGTTCACCGACCCCCGCTTCACCCTCCTGCCGCTCGACGAGGTGTACTGGCTGACCTCCTCCGCCGAGGGCCAGGCGCTGATCGACGAGATGGTCAGCGACGGCCGCAAGCACGGCGCCGGCGCCGGACTGGGCTGCCACGACGTCGAGGAACTGGGTACCTCCACCAGCCGGGGCCTGCTCGCCTACCGCTTCCTGGGCCGCACCGCCGACCGCGACCTGGCCGCCCGGGGCCTTCAGTGGCTCGGTCTGGACGGCACCGACGAAGAACTCCTGCGCGTGGTCACCACCGACCTGTCCCCGTTCGGCAAGGCCGGCCGGGCCGGCGAGTTCCTCGCCCGCGACCCGCGCATGAACATCGGCCGCTTCAAAGTCCTCGTCCCCGACCTTCAGCGGATTACCGACGGCATCTACACCACCCCCGACATCACCACCTCGGCTCCGCCTCCCGCCACCGCCGCCCCGGTCTCGCCCGCCGCCACTGCCGGGAGCCCGCGATGAGCGACACCTTCCACCGCCCCCTCGCCCAGCGCGTCCGCGCCCTGCTCGCCGCGACGGGCACCGCCGCCCTGATAGCCGCTCTCATAGCGGCCGTCATCCTCGCCAACGACGCCGGACCGGACGCCTGGTGGCCGCGCACCGGCGAAGCCTTCGCCGCCACCCCCGCGCCCACCACCCCGGCCCCTGCTCAGGGTGTTCAGGACCGCTGTGCGTACATCGTCGGCCCCGCCCGCGACTACTGCCTGCGCGCCGACCCCGCCCCGCAGCCCCAGGCCTCCGCCCCCGACCGCGGCACGGTCCTGCACCTGGCGCTGCTGCTCCTGCCCGTCGCGGCCGCCGCCACCCTCACCACCCGCCGCCGGAGGACCCGATGACCACCCCGCGCGCCCGCCGCGCCGTCACCGTCACCACCGCCACACTGCTGCTGTGGGCGGCCGGCACCACCCTCGCGTACGCCGCCGACACCCCCGGCTCCGGAGGACTCCTCGACCCGCTGAACGTCCAGACGTCCGAGGGCGCCCCGCTGGACCGCTACGAACTCGACCCCGAGCCCGCCCCCGCCCAGGGCGGACAGCTGCCCGGCACGGGCCCCACCGTGATCGACGTGGCCACGACTCCGGCGGGCGGGATCATGGACACCGTCCGGCGGTTCCTGGCCTCCGGCCTGTTCGCCCTGGCCCGGACCGTGACCGGCTTCGCCTGCTGGCTGATCGACTGGGCCTACCGCTTCCCGGTCATGGACAAGCTCGCCTCACCCGCGCAGAAACTGTCCGACGCCTACGAGTCCCAGATCATCACCCCGCTCGGGCTGGCCGGCATCTGCCTGGCCTGGGCCTTCGTCTTCGGCCTGGTGACCGTCATGCGCGGCCGGTTCGCCCGGGGCGCCGGCGAGATCCTGCTGACCCTGCTGATCGCCGGGATGTCCGCCACCGCCGTCGTCCAGCCGGCCATGCTCCTGGGCTACGAAGGACCCGTCCAGCAGACCCAGCGCGCCGCCCTGGAAGCAGCCACCATCACCGCGAACTCCGGACAGCTGCCCGATACCAAGACCGAAGGCCCCTGCGACGCGCTCATCGGAACCGCCCGCGACTTCTGCCTGAGCGGCCAGCCCCGCCCCGGCACCACCCCCGCACCGAAGCCGGACCGTACGAAGCAGTGCGCCGCGCTCATCGGCGCGGCCCGCGACTACTGCCTCAAGGGCGAGCGCCCGCTGAACGCCGCCGACGTCTCCCAGCCGATCACCCGCACCCTCACCGACACCCTCGTCGTCCAGCCCTACATGCTGCTCCAGTACGGGCAGATCATCGAGCAGGACAGCCCCCTCTACCCCCTCCACAAGGGCTTCGTCACCCCGCCCGCCAAGGAGAAGAACAACCCCTGCAGCCTCCTCAACGACACCGCCCGCGAGCACTGTGAACTCGGCATGAGGCACGAGGGCAACCTCTACAACCGGGCAAAGGAGTTCGAGAAGCACGGGGCCGAGGGTGCCGCGATTGCCGCCTACATGCAGAAGAACGACTGGAACAAGGTCCTGGGCGCCGGCCTCGTCCTGCTCGCCGCCTGCATCATCACCCTGATCATCTTCGCGATGGCCATGGCCCTGATCGCCGCCCAGTTCGGCTGCGTGATCGCCGCCGCCGTCACCATGGTCGTCCTCGCCCTGTCCCTGCTGCCCGGCCCGGCCCGCGGACTGCTGTGGCGGTGGGCGGGCTACCTCGCCGGCAGCATGCTCACCCTCTTCGCCATCGCCGTCTTCATCCCCCTCTTCGGCGTCGGCGCCCGCGCCCTGCTCGCCGACAACACCACCCCCCTGCTGGAGCGCCTCTTCCTCCTCGACGGCCTGGCCGTCACCGCCCTCGTCCTGAACCGCCGCATCATCAACGGCGCCGGCCGCATCGGCCAGCGCATGGCCCTTCGCATGCGCTACGCGAAGGTCGGCGGCAGCCACACCATGAACGAAAACGCCGCGGCCACCGCCGCCGCGTTCTCCTCCCTCGGCTACAACAACGGCGGCGTACACGGCTACGGCGGCGTGCCCGGATCCCCGGCCCACTTCGCCCTGCTCTCCCGGCAGAACGGACCCGCAGGTCGCTTCGGGGGAGAAGCCCTCGCCGAGGGCCGCCGCGCCCTCATGCCGCTCGCCCTGGGCATGCGCGCCGCCCACACCGTCCTCATCGGCCCGAAGCGGCCCCCCGTCCGGCCCGAACCCGTGGGCCCCGACGGCCTGCCACTGCCCCCCGGCCACCACCCCGGCACCGATCGCACCGGCACCGCCGCGCCCGGAACGGCGGAGGACACCGGCCGCCCGCCGCTCATCCCGGCCGGCAGCCGCCTGGAGGCCTCGCTGCGCCGCACCCGGGCCGGCCGCGTCCTGGTCGGCACCACGAAGACCGCGTTCTACTCCACCGTCGGCCTGCCGGCCACCTGGACCCGCGCCCGCCGCTTCGGCAGCGCCGTCTCCCGGGACCTGCACACCGAGCTCGGCCTCCAGCGCACCCACTACGGCCGCGTCGCCGGCCGCTGGCTCGACGACACCGCCGCCGCCTTCTCCTCCAGCCCCCGCCCCGACGACGACCGCGACCGCCCCCGCCCCGAGGAACCTCGCCCGGAGAACCCCCGTCCCTACCTGCCCGCCTCGACCGAACTGCCTCGTACCTCCCGGGCGCCGGAGGACGCGCCGCCGCAGTGGTGGACGGTGCGGCCGGAGACGACACCGCCCCCGGCGGCGCCGCGGGAGGCCTGGTGGGCAGAGCCCACCACCCCTACTACGCCCACCACCCCGACCACTCCCAGCACCCCGGCCGTTCCCAGCAGTCCGACCACCCCGGGCAGTCCCGATAGTTCCGGGACTGCCGGCACCTCGGGCCCGCAGAGCACGCCTCGGTCCTGGGGCGAGATCTGGCGCGAGGAGCACGGCGGCCGTGACACCGACACCTCGGGAGGCACGGAGTGAAGCGCGGCATCGGATGCGGCACCGTCCTCCTGGCCGTGCTCGCCGCCCCGGTCCTCCTCGTCGTCATGCTGGCCGCCCAGCCCACCCCGGCCCCCGCCCTCCAGACCGTCGGTCAGGTCGCCGGCATCCCGCAGCGGATGCTCGCCGCCTACCACAACGCCACCGCCCGCCTGCCCCGCGAAGTTCCGTCCTGCCGGGGCATGCGCTGGGCCGTCCTCGCCGGGATCGCCCGCATCGAGTCCGACCACGCAAACGGCCGCACCATCAGCGACCGCGGCGACATCACCCCCCGGATCCTCGGCCCCGTCCTCGACGGCTCCGGCGCCGGCGGCAACCACACCGCCTTTCCCGACACCGACGGCGGCCGCTGGGACGGCACCGCCACCAGCGAAAGGGCTGTTGGCCCCTTCCAGTTCCTTCCCTCGACCTGGAACGGCTCCGGCCGCGACGCCAACGACGACAAACTCATCGACCCGCACAACGCCGACGACGCCGCCCTCGGCGCCGCCGTCTACCTCTGCGGCAACGGCCGCAACCTCGCCGACCGCACCCAGCTGCGCGCCGCGATCTTCCAGTACAACCGCTCCACCGCCTACGTCGACGACGTCCTGGGCTGGATCGACCGCTACAGCCAGATGTCCACCGGCGCCCTTCCCATCGGTCAGCCCGCCACCGGCGACGCCCGCACCGTCATCGCCACCGCCCTCGCCCAGACCGGCGTCCCCTACTCCTGGGGCGGCGGCAACGCCAACGGCCCCAGCCGCGGCATCTGCTGCTCACCCAGCGGCAAGAGCGGCACCAACATCATCGGCTTCGACTGCTCCGGCCTGACCACCTACGCCTACGCCCAGGTCGGCATCCGCCTGCCCCGCACCGCCGACCGCCAGGCCGGCATCGGCACCCGCATCCCCGCCTCCCTCGGCCCCGGCGCCCTGCGCCCCGGCGACCTCGTCTTCTTCGCCTACGACTCCAACAGCGACTCCACCATCCACCACGTCGGCATCTACCTCGGCGACGGAAAAATGATCAACGCCCCCCGACCCGGAACCGCCGTGCGCACCGAACCCCTCTGGGACCACGGCTACGCCGGAGGAGCCCGCCCGCTGTGACCACCCACCCCGCCCCGCACCGGCCCCTGCTGCTCACCGGCCTGCTCCTGGCCCTCACCGGAGCCCTCCTGCTCCTCACCCGGCAGCAGGGCCCGCCTCCCACCACCACGGCCTCGCCCGTCCCGCCCGTGCTGTCGGCTCCTGCTGGGGAAAGGACCGCCGAAGAACCCCCCGCGGCCGCCCCGGCCCCCGCGCAGGCTCCGGCCCGTACCGAAGCGTCCCGGCAGGCGTCACCGGCACCCCGCACACCCACCCCCGAACCCGAGCCCGTCCCGAGCGGCATCCCGGTCTCCGGCGACGGACCCGGCGGCGACTACGCCATCCAGCGCCTCCTCGACCGCACCACGCCGGCCGACCTCCCCCCGGCCCTGGAGCGCCGCCTCGTCACCCTCGCCACCCGGGTCTGGACCGCCGAGACCACCGGCACCGGCCGCGAGGCCTGGCCCGGCTATTTCACCGGCACCCAGCTGCGCGCCTCCTACCGCGACGTACGCGTCCAGGCCGCGATCGCCCGCCGCGCCGACGGCCGCGACGACCAGGTCCTCGTCCGTCTCGTGTGGGCAGGAGCCGGAGCGCTCGGCACCTTCCAGGACGGACGCCCCGCTCAAGTACGACTCGCGCTTCACCACAACGGGTGGGAGCCGGTCCGGTGACCGCCCTGTTGATTTGTCGTTATTCCAGAGGCTTTTGGGCGGACAGGCCCGTCAACATGATCAGGTCGAATTTCACACTGACACCGCGAAAGTCTGTCAAGTCCACTTACTCACTACGTAGTTGTACGAACCGTTGCGTAATGTATGGCGCATACTTTGCGGACACGGCACCTCGCGCTAGGCAGGTCTGCGCAGGTGAGACCATGCGGCCGCATATGCCCCGGGGAGGCGAATTCGTTGACGCACATGCTCACCAGGAACCGCTGGCGGAAACTCGCATTCGTATGCGCGGTCTCCGCGCTCGCCGTCGGCTGTAATACGAATGAACCGACCTCGGAAAAACCGCCGAGCACCCCGTCGGTGTCCGCTACGACTCCTACGGCCACCCCGCCCAAGACGCAGCTTCCGCCGGACCCGGTCGAGACGGCGAAGAAGGAAGCCGTCGACACCTACCTGTCCCTGTGGCAGGAGGCGGAGAAGCGCTACGCCGACAAGACCGGGAAGGCCGGCGACCTCAAGAAGTACGCGACCGCTGTTGCCCTGGCACAGCTCGAAGCGGACACAAAGCAGATGAGGGAAAAAGACCTGGTCATCCTCGGCGAGGTCACCGTGGGCAATCCGACCGTCACGAGTGCGGACATCGACCGCAAGGTTCCGAAGGCCGTCATCTCCAGCTGCCTCGACGTCTCCCGATGGACTGTCACCTCCATCAGCACCGGCAAGCCGGCCGAGCTGCCGAAGAACCGGCTTCTGCGCTACGTCATCAAGGCCACCGTCGAGAAATGGCCCCAGGGATGGCGCGTCATCCTCGACGAGCCGCAGGGCAAGAAGTGCTGACCTCCAGGCGAGCGGCGGCCGTGGCCGCCCTCGCGCTCAGCACCGTGGCGGTCTCTGTTCCCTCCGCTCACGCCGACGAGCCCGGCGGGAAGGGTGGCGCGGGGTGCGGCAAGTTTGTCTGCGAGGTCGAGGTCGACGTACCCGGTTCCGTCCCTGGCGGCGGCAAGACCCCGATCGGCGGCAAGGGAAACGGGGGCTCACAGGGCCCGCGGCCCAAGCCGCCCGAGTGCACCCCGGCCGAGAAGGTCGACCCCCAGCCCCCGGCCGGAAGCGACATCTGGGAAGGGCAGGACCCCGCCAAGGGCGCCGTGCTCTACACGCGGACCTGCCGCTACTTCATGGCCGACGGATCCTCCACGATGATCACGGAGCCGCTCGTGGGCGGCCCGGGAGGCCCCGCCGTACCGGTCGTGGACCCGGCTGTCCTCGCGCAGCGGGCCGTGGACCAGATGGTGCTGCGCCCGCCGGCGATCGGAATCACGCCGAAGCCGGGCGGTATGGGTCTGGTGGGGATGCCGGTCTATCTGTGGACCGAGCGGGGCCCGGAGACGTACGGGCCGAACGTCGCGTCCGCGTCGGCGGGCGGGATCACGGTGACCGCGACGGCGAAGGTCGCGAAGATCGTGTGGCAGATGGGCGACGGGAAAACCGTCACCTGCACCACCCCCGGCACCCCCTACAAGGCGGCGTACGGCACGAAGCCGTCGCCGGACTGCGGCCACCGCTACGCCAAGCCGTCGGTCGCTGGCGCCGGGACGTATCACGTGGTGGCGACCTCGACGTGGACGATCGACTGGCAGGCGACGACCGGGCAGTCCGGGCAGATGACCCAGACCCGGCAGAGCGATGTGGACATCCGGGTCGGCGAGCTCCAGGCCGTCGGCAGCTGAACCCCCGCGCCGGGCCCCCTCATGACGAAGTAGACGAAGGCGAGAGCGAGAGATCGTGAGCAAGACGACGGCCCTTCCGGCCGGCACGGGCCAGGTGCCCGCACAGCCGACGCCCCTTCAGGTTCCGGGTGCGGCGGTCGGGTTCCGGGCGAGGCGGCGGCGCCCGGGCATGTACGCGCTGGCCATCGCGCTGATCGCGGCGGGCGGCGGCGGCGGGCTCCTGGCCTTTCAGGCGACGGGGGAGCGCACCCCGGTCCTGGCCGTGGCCAAGGGCGTCGAGGCCGGTGACGTCATCAAGGATTCCGACCTCATCGAGGCCCAGGTCCAGCTCGACCCCGCGCTCAAGCCGGTGCCAGCCGCAGAGCGGGCGAAGGTGGTCGGCAAGCGGGCCTCGGTCGCGCTGACGCCGGGCGCACTGCTGACCCAGGGGCAGGTCACCACCCGCACGCTGGTCAAGCCGGGCGAGCGGCTGGTCGGTATCGGGCTGAAGACCTCGCAGATGCCCGCGAGCCGTCTCTCCCCGGGCGACAAGATCCTCGTCGTCTCCACCCCCGCCGACGGGCAGAGCACTGCGGGCAAGGACGGCGAGGGCGCCGGTCCGCAGACGATCGCCGCGCGGGTCGTGCGGGTGGGGGAGAAGTCGCAGACGACCGGCGAGCAGGTCGTCGACGTCGCGGTGCCCTCGCAGTTCGGGCCCGTCCTGGCCGCGCAGGCGGCGACCGGGAACGTGGCGCTCGTCGTGGACGGTCCGGGGGAGTCCTGATGGCTGTGATCACCCTGGTCGGTCTGCCCGGCGCCCCGGGCGCGACGAGCACGGCGCTCGCGCTGCTGCGCACCTGGCCGTTGGAGGAAGGCCGGCGCCTGGTCCTGGCGGAGTGTGACCCGGACGGCGGAGCGGTCCTGCCCGGCGCGCTGCAGAGCGCGGTGGCCGCCGACCGCGGCCTGCGCAACCTGACGGAGTCCGCCCGTACCCAGGATCTGGTCACCGCGTTCTGGCCGCAGCTGATCGCCCTGGAGAACGATGAGAAGCGCTCCGAGCGCAACCGGCTGCTGCTGCCGGGGCTGACCGCGATGCACCAGGCCTCCAGCCTCACCCCGGTCTGGGGACAGCTCGCCGACCTGTTCACCGGGATCGAGGCCCACGGCCACGACGTCTTGGTCGACCTCGGCCGCAGCGGGGCGTTCGGTCCGGCCGGTGTCCTGGCGCTGCGCGCGGACGCGGTCCTGGTGGTGATGCGCGGCACGCTGCGCAGCATGCACGCCGCCCGCTCCCGCCTCCAGGCCCTGCGCACCCTGATGGACGGCGACACCGGCCAGGGGGCGGGCGCGCTCGGCGTCCTGCTGATCCGCCAGGGCCCCTACGGCACCCGCGAGGTCCAGGACGAGCTCGGGGTCCGGGTGGTGGCCACCCTGCCCTACCGGCCCGAGGAAGCCGCCGTCCTGTCCGACGGCGCCCCGGAGGGCCGCGGTTTCATGTCGTCGAAGCTGATGAGCGCCGCGCGTGATGCCTCGACCCCGGTCCGGCAGCTGGTCGCCACCCGGCGTGCCCGCCTGGCCTCCCCGCTTCAGCAGCGGCTGCTGAAGGGAGTGGTGCCCGGTGCGCGCTGACCCGATGTACCCCGCCCCCATCCCGCCGCCCGCCGCCCCGTCCCGGGCGCCGGCTCCCGCCTCCGGGCCGGCCGCCATGGCGCCGCCGGGCCGTCCCGGCGGTGTCTACGATCCGCGCCTGGGCGGACAGGCCGCGACCCCGGCGATGATGGGCCCGGCGGCCGTGCCGCAGGTCCGGGTCGACGCCCGCGCGGCCGGTGAGATCAAGCGGCAGGTCAACGACCTGCTGCTGGCCGAGGCGAAGCTGAACACCGGCCTGGCCGGGCGGGTGCGCGAGCAGCGGGCCCGGGCGCTGATCAACGAGCGGGTCGCGGTGTGGGGGGATGCGGCCCGCACCTCCCGGACGGTCACGGCCGCCGAGGAGCAGCAGCTGGCCGCCCTCGTCTTCGACATGCTCTTCCGCTCCGGCCGCCTCCAGCGCCACCTCGACGACCCGCGCGTGGAGGACATCTGGATCAACGGCCACGACCGGGTGTTCCTCAAGTTCTCCGGCGAGGGCGAGCCCGTCGCGGCTGACCCGGTGGCCGAGTCCGAGGAGGAACTCCAGGAACTCGTCCGCGACCTGATCCGCACCAGCGGGCAGTCCGGCCGCACCTTCTCCACCGCCTCACCGGATGTCGCGCTGCGCCTGCCCGACGGCTCCCGCCTCCAGGCCCTGCACCCGGAGATCACCGGGGAGCGCACCTTCGTCACGATCCGCCGCCACCGCCTCCAGGACGCCACCCTGGAGGATCTCGTCCAGGCCGGCGCCATGGACGGCACGATCGCCAGCCTGCTGCGGGCCTGCGTACGGGCCCGGCGCAACATCATCGTGGTGGGCGAGCAGAGCAGCGGGAAGACGACACTGATGCGGGCGCTGCTGCGGGAGATCCCGCAGCACGAGCGGTTCGGCACGATCGAGACCGAGTTCGAGCTGTGGGCGCACCAGAACGGCTACCACACGCAGGTCGTGCCGATGGAGGCCCGCGAGTCCAACGGCGAGCGCGTCGACGGCCGCGCGGTCGGCGAGATCACCCTGCTCGACCTGATGTACCGGGCCAAGCGCATGTCTCTCAAGCGCGTGGTGGTCGGTGAGGTCCGCGGCCCGGAGATCACCGCGATGATGCAGGCCCTGACCAGCGACCGGCCCGGCTCCATGTGCACGATGCACGCCTCCGAGCCGCACGTCGTCTTCGACCGCATCGCCGAGCTCTACCTCCTGGCCCGCGGCAACTTCTCCGAACAGCTGGCCTACCGGCAGATCGCCAACGGCCTGCACTTCGTCGTCTTCATGTCCGTCGACGAGTCCGGCCCCGCACCCCGCAGGCTCCTCTCCCACATCTGGGAGATCACCGGCATCGGCGAGAACGGCCGCCCCGCCTACAACGAGATCTTCCGCCCCGCCTCCGAGGACGACCCGCGCGCCGTCCCGGCCGCCCCGCTCTCGCCGCGCTCGCGCCGGCGCCTGGAACTGGCCGGGTTCGCCACCCACGTACTGGATCAGGCCGCGGCCTGGAACGGGGGACTGTGATGGGCGCCCTGTGGTGGACCCTGTGCGGCGCGCTGCTCGCCGGCGGCCTGGTCGCCGCCGCCGTCGCCACGATCGGCACGACCGCCCCCAGGGGCCAGGGCCATGCTGCCCGGTGGCGGGCGCAATGGTCGGGCGGCCCCGACGGGCACAAGCGCGCCGCACGGCGCCGCGTCCTGCTCGCGGCCGCCGGCGTCACCACCGCGCTGGTGTGGCTGATCACCGGCGTGTTCGTCGCCGCCCTCCTGCTCGGTGCCGCCGTGATCGGCGTGCCGTGGCTGCTGAGCTCCGCCTCCTCGGCCAAGGGCCGCATCACCAAGCTCGAAGCGCTCGCCGACTGGACCCAGCGCCTCTCCGAGATCCTGCGCCTGGGCTTCGCCCTCGAACAGGCCCTGATCACCAGCCGGAAGAACCCGCCCCCGGCCATCGCGGACGAGGTCGGCGAACTCGCCGACAAACTCAAAGCCGGCTGGCTGCCCGTCGACGCGCTGCGCGACTTCGCCGGCCGCCTCGACGACGTCACCGGCGACAAGGCCTGCGCCGCCCTGATGTTGTGCGCCACCGACCCCGGCCCCGGCCTCGCCCAGGTCCTCGAAGACGTCGCCGCCCAGGTCCGCGAGGAAGTCGCCGCACGCCGCAAGATCGAGGCCGACCGCGCCAAGTCCCGCACCGCCATGCGGACCATGACCCTGATCTGCCTGGCCCTGGTCCTGGCCGGGTTCCTCATCCCCTACACCGCCCCCTACGCCACCCTCCTCGGCCAGCTCGTCCTCGCGCTGCTCGGCGCCGCGTTCGCCGCGGTGCTGTGGTGGACCCGCAGGCTCGCCAGCCACCAGCCGACCCCCCGCTTCCTGATCAACGACCCCCGAAGCCGCGTCAAGCAGCCGGGCCCCACCGAACCCGTGGAGGTGAGGTCCGCATGAGCCAGACCGCCCTGATCGTCTGCGGCGCCGCCACCGGCGCGGGTATCGCCCTGCTCGTGCGCGAACTCGTCCCCGCCGCACCGCGCCTGGGCCCCGCGCTGCGCCGCCTCGACCCGCCCCCGACCCGGCCCGGCGACCAGCCCGCCGGCCGCACGAGCGCCGCCAGTACCGCCTGGGCCGGATCCCTGGCCGAGCGGATGCCCGGCCGCATTCCGCGCGCCGACCTCGACCTGCTCCACCAGAGCCCGGAACAGTTCGTCACCAACAAACTCGCCCTCGCCCTGCTGGGCCTGCTCGTCCCGCTCGTCCCCTCGGTCGGCTGGGCGCTGATGGGCCTGCCCGTCCCCCTGGTCATCCCCGCCGTCGCTGGCCTGCTGCTCGCCGCCGTCCTGTGGTTCGTGCCCGACTGGGCAGTCGCGAGCGAAGCGGCCAAAGCCCGTACCGAGTTCGCGCACGCCGCAGCCGCCTGGATGGACCTGGTCGCCACCCGCATGGCCTCCAACGTCGCCGCCGACCAGGCCCTGGAAGACGCCGCCCGCATCGGCCAGGGCTGGGCCTTCCTCCGCATCCGAGAAGCCCTCCTGCGCGCCCGGACGGAGAAGTCCTCGCCCTGGCAGGCGCTCGCCGACCTCGGCACCCAGCTGCGCCTGCCCGTCCTCAATGACGTCGCCGACATCATGCGCCTGTCCTCCGACGACGGCGCCTCCGTCTACGACACCCTGCGCAACCGCGCCAAGGGCCTGACCAACGAACTGCTCACCGCCGAGGCCGCCCGCGCGAACGCCGACAGCGAAAAACTCCACACTCCCGCCGCGCTCCTGGCCGTGATCGTCATGATCGCGGTCGCGTTCCCGGCGGTCCTCAACGTCTTCTCCATCTGACCCACATCGTCCGCACGACCCGAAAGGGGACTCCCACCATGAAGACCAACCCGCTGCTGCGCGCCCAGGCCGCCATGACCGCTCGCGCCTGGGCGATCCGCTCGCGCCTCGAAGAGGTCCACCAGGAGGCCAAGACCCAGGGCGACCGGGGTGACAGCCCGATCTCCACCGTCGTCATCATCGTCGCCGCCGTCACCGGAGCCCTCCTGATCGCCGGAGGCCTCGCGGCCGCGTACGCGCGGGCCAACGGCAAGCTCGGCAGCGTCCTCGGCGGCTGAGCACCCACCCAGGACACACGCCGCCATGTTCCTCTCCCTCGCCCCCGCCGACCGGGACAGGGGATCGTCACCGATCCAGGTGGCGATCCTCTTCCCGGTCATCATCCTGCTGCTCCTCGCGCTCACGCAGGGCTTCCTGGCCGCCTACGCCCACAACGCCGCCGCGACCGCCGCCCGCGAAGGTGTCTCCGCCGGCCGCATGTACGGCGCGGGACCGGGGGAGGGGGCGGCCAAGGCCCGTTCGGCGATCACCGCGATCGGCGGCAACGTCCTGGTCGGCGCCAGCGTCTCCACCGCGGGCAGCAGCGCCGACCGCATCAGCATCACCGTCCGCGGCCGCGCGATCTCCCTCGTTCCCGGTATGGGCGGCTGGCCGGTCACCGCCTCCGCGTCCGGCCCCGTTGAGCGGTGGACCACCGCAGGAGACCGATGATGCGCACCCACCTCAACCGCCTCCGCACAGCTCTACGACACGGCGCCGACCGGGGCGACGCCGCGATCGAGGCGACGATCGTCATCCCCCTGCTGATCGCGATCGTCCTGGCTGTGCTGGCCGGCGCCCGCCTGTCCATGGCCGGGCAGAAGACCGACGCCGCCGCCCAGGCCGCCGCCCGCGCCGCCTCCCTCGAACGCACCCCCGCCGCCGGACAGGCCGCCGCCCAGCGCGCGGCCGCCGACGCGCTCGGCCGCCGCAGCCAGAGCTGCACCTCCACCCGCGTCACCACCGACACCAGCGGCCTGTCCGCCGACCTCGGCCAGGTCTCCTCCGTCACCGTGACCGTCTCGTGCACGGTTCCCCTGGGCGACCTGTTCCTCCTTGGCGGCGGCCCCGGCGTACGGACGATGAGCTCCTCCTTCACCTCGATCGTCGACGCCTACAGGGAGCGCGGATGAATCCCAAGCCCCCCACCGGACACAGGCGCTGGACGACGGACGACCGCGGTGCGGTCTCCCCCTTCATCGCCATCGTCACCGTGCCTCTGCTCCTGCTCGGCGGCCTCCTCGCCGTCGACGCCTTCGGCGTCACCCGCGCCCACGAACGCACCGACGGCATCGCCGTCGAAGCCGCCCGCGCCGCCGCCCAGGCCGTCGACCCCGCCCGCGCCGTCACCGGCGAAGGCGTCGCCGCCGATCCCGCCCGCGCCGCTGCCGCCGCCCGCACCTACCTCGCCAAGGCCGGCGCCACCGGCACCGTCTCCGACGGCGGCCGCCGCATCACCATCCGCGCCACCGGCACCTACCGCGGAGTGTTCGCGCCGAAAACCTGGACCGTCCACGCCACCAGCTCCGCCACCCTGCTGCACGGCACGATTCGACCCGCGAAGGACTGACGCCGATGCCCGCCTCCCGCCCCGGCACCGCACGGCGCCTGCTACGCGCCCTGCTCTGCGCCGTCGTCCTGACCGCGCTCCTGGCCGGCCTGCCCTGGCTCCTCTACGCCACCACCACCGCCGTCTGGAGCCCGGGCACCGAAGCCCTGGCCCACCTGTTCACCCGCCAGGACACCGGCGCCGCCTTCATGCTCGCCCTGTGCGCGATCGGCTGGATCGCCTGGGCCTCCTTCACCCTCTCCGTCCTGCTGGAGATCCCCGCCCAGCTCCGCGGCCGCCGCGCCCCCTCCCTGCCCGGACTGCGCCTGTCCCAGCGCGCCGCCGGCACCCTCGTCTCCGGAATCCTCGTCGCGATCGCCTCCAGCACCCTCGCCTCCGCGACCCCCGCCCTCGCCACCCCCGCCAGCGTGAGCGCCGAAGCCGCCCGCCCGGCCACAGCGGTGACACCTGCTCAGGACACCGCCACGACAGCCGGCACCAACACGGAGCGGACGGCGGAGCGCACGTACACGGTCCGCGACACCCGGCCCGCCGAAAGCCTGTGGAGCATCGCGGAGAAGCTCTACGGCCACGGCGAGCTCTACACGAAGATCGCCGAGGCGAATGAGGGCCGCACGATGCCGGGCGGGACCACCTTCCGTGCCGACGCCCCCATCCAGCCCGGATGGGTCCTCACCCTCCCCGACACCCCCCGCACCGACGTACCCGAACCCCCCGCCCGGCCGACCGGCGCCTCGGCCTACACGGTCCGGGGCGGAGACACCCTGTGGAAGGTCGCCGAAGACCAGCTCGGCGACGGCGAGCGCTACGAGGAACTCTTCGAAGCGAACGAAGGCGCGCGCCAGCCGGACGGCAGCCGCCTCACCGACCCCGACGAGATCCAGGCCGGCCTGACCCTCACGCTCCCCCCGGCGGCCGCGCCACCGAAAACCCCCGGCACCGCCACCCCGCCGCCCGCCTCCTCCCCCACCGACGACCGGCCCGCCGGCCCGGATGCGACCCCGCCCGTCCCAGTGCCGAGCTCCTCCGCACGGCCGGGCAGCACCCCCACCACCGACGTCCCGAAGACGCCGCCCGCCAGCGTCACCCCGAGCGCGAAACCGATCCCGACCTCTCCGGCGAAGCCGTCCTCCCCGGTGGCGACGACCCCAGCCCCGGCCGTACCTGCCCAGCCGGGCAAGACCGCCCCGCCCGCCGCCACACCGGCTCCCGAGCGTCCGGCCGCATCCGCTTCGCCCGCGCCCGAAACGGCCCGGGACACCGAGGACACCGACGAGACCGGAGTCGGGGACATCGTCGGGGAGGCCGTCTCGATCGGGATGCTCGCCGCCGGCGGCCTGCTGATGACCCTCGGACTCAAGCGCATGCTCCAGCGGCGCCGCCGCGCGCCCGGCGAGCTTCCCGAGACCGCCGACACCGCCGCCGAGCAGGCCCTGCACGCGACCGCCGACCCCGGCAGCATCGAACTCCTCGACCTCGCCCTGCGCACCCTCGCCCACCACGCCGCCGAAGACGACCACCCGCTTCCGGCCGTGGCCGGAGCCCGGATCACCGCCCGCACCGTCGAACTCCTCCTGCCTGAGACCGACGACGATGACGGCGAGAGCGACAGCGGGCAGGTGCCCGCCCCGTTCACCCAGGACGGCCCGGGCCGCTGGGCACTGGACCGCACCCAGCCCCTCCTCGACGCCGACACCGCCTCCCGCGTCCCCGCCCCCTACCCCGGCCTGATCACCCTCGGCACCGACCCCGACGGCAACCACCTCCTGATCAACCTGACTGTCGTCCGCGTCCTGCTCCTGGACGGCACCCCCACCGCTGTACGCGACACCGCCCGTGTCCTGGCCCTGGAAGCCGCCACCAGCACCTGGAGCGACCACTCCGAGATCATCACCGTCGGCCTCGGCGACCAGCTCCCCCCGCTCCTGCCGCAGAGCCGGATGCGTGCCGTCCCCCGCCTCGCCGCCGCCCGCGCCGACCTCGCCGAACTCCTCTTGGAACAGCGCCAGACCGCCGACGGCGAGGACGCTCCCGTCCGCCTGCCCTGGACCTTGGTGTGCGCCGCGGAGATAGACGAGGACGAGGCCCGGCTGCTGGCCGACACCCTCACCGCCGCCCGCGACCTGCCCGTCGCCCTGGTCGTGCCTGCCCAGGGCACCAGCGGCGCCTTCGGCGCGTTCGACGACGCCGTCCACCTCGCCGTCGGCACCACCAGGACCCAGTACGTCGACGTCCTGGACGCCGACCTGCTCGTGCAGTCCCTGCCCGAGACCGACTACGAGGACTTCCTCGACCTGCTGCGCCAGGCCGAAAAGCCCGCCCGGCCCGCTGAAGGCCCGTGGAAGGCGGTCCCGCCCGTCCACATCAGCCTCACCGACGCCGACGGATCCGCGACTGGCCCCGCCGCCCTGCCCTCCACGCCGTTCGCGGCCTTCACCGCGACCCGGCCCCTGGCCTCCGTCCCGCCCCTGCCCGCACCTGCGACCGCGCCCGCGCCCGAAAAGCTTGAGGTGTTCCCCCCGACCCCGCCCTCTCCGGGCGAAGACGCGGCGCACACCGCAGCCGACACCCCGGCGGGGGAGAGCAAGCCGTCCACGACCCAGGAACCCAGCAGCACCGACACCACCATGACCCCGCCCACCACCGAGCCCGAGTCCGGCACACGGGAGCCGGCCGAGCCGGTCGACCTGCACGCCCCCGAGGTCCAGGTCCTCGGGCCCGTCACTGTCACCGGGATCGCCTCCACCGGCCACGGCCCGAAGCTCGCCCAGCTCGCCGCCTACCTCTACTTCAAGCCCGGCGAGCCCGACACCGTCCGCGAGGCCATGGACCCGCGCTCGCCCTGGTCCAAGCCCACCTTGCAGACCCGGATCTCGCAGCTGCGCAACCAGCTCGGCACCGACCCGGACGGCGCGCTCTACCTCCCCAGGGACCGCACCGGCATCTACCGGCTGTCGCCCAAGGTCCGCTGCGACTGGGACCGCTTCACCACGCTCGCCGAACGCGGCCTGACCAAGGGCCCCTCCACCGGCATCGGCGACCTGGAGGCCGCCCTTGCCCTTGTCCGCGGCTACCCCTTCGGCACCAACCCGCCCGCCTGGGCCGCCGCCCGCGTCCAGGAGATCCTCGTCCGCATCACCGACACCGCCCACACCCTCGCCACCTGGCACCGCACCGGCCCCCGCCCCGACCTCGACGCCGCCCGCCGCGCCGTACGCCGGGGCCTCGACGTCGACGACAGCGCTGAGCTCCTCTACCGCGACTGGATGCTCATCGAGGACCAGGCCGGCAACCACCAGGGCATCCGCGCCGCCTACGACGCCATCAGCGCGGTCAACCGGCGCCTCGACGTCAGCACCGAACCCGAGACCGACGACATCTACGAACGCCTCGTCACCCGCAGCGCCTGACTCGACAGACCACGAAGAGGGGGCCCGCGCCGATATCGGCGCGGGCCCCCCCCACTGGATGGCCCAGGGCCGGAAAAACGACCAAGAGGGAGAGAGGCGGAACTCGCCCGGCGGGGGAGAATACAGCG
>NZ_JBSHHY010000026.1:59482-102428 GCF_053618675.1 Streptomyces sp. NPDC055632
ACCCCCACCCCAACCAATAAAACTCCCCCCTCTCCCCCCCCCCCGCCTCACCCCACACACCCCTTGGGGGGGGCCCGCGCCGATATCGGCGCGGGCCCCCTCTTCGTATGCCCGAGAGCCCTGAAGTCCTTCCTCGGGTCAGTGCTCGGAATCGCGCGCGGCGGGATCGATACCGGCGGCGCGGAGTACTTCGTAGACGGTGGTCCTGGAAAGGCCGGTCGCGCGCCGGATGTCCTGGACGTTCTCCATGCCGTCGTTCCACAGCTCGACCGCGATGCGCTTGAGGGCGTGAGCGGCACCGAGGCGCTGGGTGCGCCAGTCCTCGGCCGAGGCGAGGAGCTGCTCGCGGCCGGAGCTCTCGCTTTTCTCCCACCCGGTAGCCCGAGACCAGACCTCGTCCGCGACGTCCTCTCCGAGCTGAGCGCACAGACGGGCGTACAGGCCGGGGAAGACCTCCTGGCCCTCCTCCTCGTCGATGAGCTGGCCCAGGGCCCAGGGGTCGGTGGGAAGTCGCGGGTCCAGGTGCTCGCGGCTCGGGCTGGCGTCTTCGACGAAGGCTTCGACCTTGCTCTTCGTGTATCGGTTCAGGAACGACTCGATCCGCTCGGCGTAGCGCTCGGCGTTGGTCTCGGCGATGAACGGGCCGATGAAAGCGGGGGGACGGTCCTGCGGGGTGACGACCACCGCATAGGTCTTCAACATGTTCAGTACTGTACATGTCCAGTGCTGGACACTTCAATCAAGTTTCCGGACCACATCCAGCGCAAAAGACGTTCACCACGGCACTCACCATGAGGAGTTACTCCCTTGTGACGGCTCACCGGTGGCCGTGGTCAGCGTTGTGGTGAGGTGCGTGCCGAAGAGTGGACCGGTCCCCTCCCCGCGCCTCCGAGGAGCAGCTCGTGTCTCACCACCGGCCTTCGCGTGGTCTCGACGACGCCCTGGAAAACCTGGCCATGGTCGCCGAACGGTTCCTCGTCGGACAGGATCTCGACGGGGTGCAGCGCACCGACGCCACGTTCTGGCGCCCGGGCACCCGGGTACGGACCAAGGACGTCGACGCCCCCGTGCACCGCGCTTCATTCCGGGCCGGCTGGCACCGTCTCGCGGTCCGCGCCGGTGTGCTCGCGGCCGCTGCCGGAAGCGGATACACCTACCTCCAGCACCCCGCCGGGCTCGCCCAGGCTCTCACCTATGGCAGCCCGGCCGCCGCCCTGGCCACGGCGACCGGAAGCATCGCCTACCGGATGAAGACCCGCGAGCGGCGCGAGCTGATGCGCGAGTGGGTCGAGCCCCTGCACCAGGCGCTCGCCGCCCCGCTGGGCATCTCCGAGTACACCGACCCGCGCACCTACCTCCACGTCCCGGTCGACTTCACCGACGACGACGCGCAGATCCGCATCGACCTGCCGGTCAACCTGCGCTTCAAACGGGAGGAGATCGCAGAGCTCGTCATGCAGAAACTCGCCCTGGAGAACGCCGCCTTCTCCTGGCGCCTGGCCGGACGCGACACCCACGTCCTGGTCAAGAAGAAGCACCGCCCGCCCTCCTCGCTCGGCCTGGCCGACCCCGGCGTGCGCGACCTTCTGGCCTCCATGCCCGAGTCCGCCCCGCTCATCGGCCTCGGCGCCGGAGGCAAGACTGTCTCCGTCGACCTCGACCACGACTCCCCGCACGTCCTGATCTCCGCCGGCACCGGCGGCGGCAAGTCCACCATCCTGCGCACGATCGCGTCCCAGTTCCTCCACAACGGCGCCCAAGCCCACATCCTCGACTTCAAGCGCATCTCCCACACCTGGGCCCGCGGCATCCCCGGCGTCAACTACTGCCGCGACATCGCCGACATCCACGACGCCCTGCTCCACCTCGGCGAGGAGGGCCGGCGCCGCATCCGCATCGCCGAAGAACTCGGCGACGACGTCCTGGCCGAGAACCCCGAACGGGTCGGCCCCCGCATCGTCATCCTCCTCGAGGAGATCAACGCCACCATGGCGCAGCTCAAGCGCTACTGGGAGAAGATCCGCGGCCCCGGCGACCCGAAGACCTCACCCGCCATCGACGCGCTCGCCGAGATCCTCTTCATGGGCCGCCAGGTCCGCCTTCACGTCCTGCTCGTCGCCCAGTCCGCCACCGCCCGCGCCCTCGGCGGACCGGAGATGCGCGAGAACTTCTCCACCCGCATCCTCGTCCGCTACACCCTCAACGCCTGGAAGATGCTCGTCCCCGAAGTCCATCCCGCCCCCAAACCCACCCGCCACCCCGGCCGCGTCCAAGTCGTCCTGGGAGGCACCGCCCGCGAGACCCAGGTCCTCAACCTCTCCGAAACAGAAGCCCGCGCCTGGGCTATGGCCGGCACCCCCGGCAACGGGAGCCCCCTCACCCTCCCGAAAATCCCCGCACCGTCCCCGGACCACGACCCGGGTCCTGTACCCGAGCGCGTGCGGCCTGGCGAGGAGGAGGGCGTCGGGCTGCGCGAGGCCCAGAGCGAACTGCCCGGCGTCACCCTCGCCGGCCTGCGCTGGGCCCGCGCCAACGACCCCGACTTCCCCGCCCACACCGGCAAACGGGGAAGAGAACACCTCTACCACCTCGACGAGCTTGAGCAGTGGGCCCGCAACCGGCCCCGCGCCGCAGGATGAAGCCTGCCGGGAGCTTCAGTGCGCACCCGAGTGCGACTCCGGCCTGACCGCCCGGTCCTCGAAGGCCTCGGGAGGCAGCGGCTGCCGGAGCCCGAGCCTGCCTCCGAGGAGGAGATGCTCCGCGCGCTCTTACCCCCGAGTAGGCATGACGACGAGTAGTCGGAGGGCCACCTTCCCCGCTCTCCGTGTCAACTCCGTGCCCCATTTACAGGAATCGGGCCGGATCGGCTCACGTCGGCTACTAGAGTGACGAACTGCAGCACACATTCCGTTACTTCGGCTCACAGGGGGCCGAAGGCCGGCCCCCCCGGCATTCAGTCGGGAAGTACGGAGGAGTCCGTGTGTCGCAGAACGAGAAACCGCCAGGCTGGCAGCGTCTGATCCTCGTAGTCTCAACCATCCAGTTGGCGCTAGATGGTGTCGAGATGATCATCCGTCTGCTGACCTGACGGCTCTCCCCTGCTGGCGTCCGGTTACTAAACCGGGCGCCAGCGCCATGTTGTGCGGATCCTCGGTCGAACTGTCGTCCGGTTCCGCCCCAACGCACTACTTGGTGCGTTGGCTTATGACGCCAATCTAGCAATCTGCGCAGAGCAATGTCGCGGGCTCTGCAGGATTCATGGATGGTGATTCCTCTTTGCTGATTCGTCGTCCGGACCACATGGCAATGTTGCTAGGTCCCCGCCCTGTCATTTCAGATTGTCCGATCAGGGCATTTCGCGACGGGTAAATGGTCGTTTCGCCTGGTCAGCGGCCTGTGGCGAGACGGTGACTCAGGGGATGGGGCAGGCCTCCCTGGGGGCGCCGGAGTCCTGGTGCTGGCGACGGCCCTGATGACCGCAGCCCGTCGGCGCTCGGTCCGCCGCCCGGCGCCGGCCCCTGCCAGGTACGGGGGAGCACATGGACCGTCTGCTGGAGGCGGCGTGTGCACGCGCGGACATCACGGTCGGTTACGGCCGGAGCCTCGTTAAGGCGGTCCTGGTTCGCTGGCCCACCGCCATCACCCCCGAATCCGCAGCCGACCTCCGCCATCGCGAGATCTCCTGGCTCCAGGACGACGGCGTACGCCTGGGCACCCCCCATCAAGACAGCGGTTGGCGAGAGCCGGTGCTGAGTTTCGCGCCCCGCGAGCACCGCTGGCCCGGCCGGGGAGTCGAGGACACCGTGACCGGGCGCTGCGGCATTCTGCACACCATCGTCTCGAACACCGATCAGACCGTCTCGTGAGCGGCCACCGGTGGCGCCGCAGCGTACTGCCCTGGTGAACCTGGCGGCAGACCTGGCTCTCCGGCGGCACTCTCGCCGTCTTGGCCCTTGTGCTCCTGCGCCCTTTCTGACCCCGGCTAAACCGGAGCATGAACAAAAACGGCGCCCGCTCACACAGGTGAAAGGGTGCCGTCGCGTGTCACGGACCCGAAGGGCGGCCACGGCCCTCGGCAGTACCGAGGGCGACCAGGAGGTCGGGTGGGGCGGGTTGGGTGGTTCCGGTGAGCAGGGGGCGGTGAAGGGGTGGTAGCGGCGTGAGGTGGTGCGCCATCCAGTCTGTTCCTCCCGGACGAGCGCCGCGGCGGGGGCGCCCTCGGCGAGAGGGAGGGCGGCGCGGAGGGCTTCGGTGACTTGCGCTAGGTAGGCTCCGGCCGCGCGGGAGCGGAGTTCAGAGGCGGCCTGGTCGAGCGCGGCGCGGGTGTGGGCAGTGAGGTAGCCGAGCTCGGCGTCGGCCTGCCCGGGCGTCAACCCGGGGGCCTGCTCCAGGCGGTTGGCGATACGGCGGGCACGGAGCTGCGTAAGGGCGCGCTGGGCTGTGGCGGTGTGCATGCCGAGAATTTCGGTGATACCGGCGGCGCTGAGCGCGGAGTCGGTGTCGAGGAGGAGCGCGGTGCGTTCCAGGAGCTGTTCATGAGGGATCATGTCGCCCACGCCCTTAGGGCGGCCGCCGGCGGCGGGGCGCGAGTTCTGGGCCGTGCGAAAGGCGAGGATGACACTGCAGGGCCAGTACTCGACCCCTACGACGACAATGAGGTGCCCGGCGAGCTCGGAGCGATTACCATCCCTGCGCCCGCATGGATGGGCCCGACACAGGCGTCACACGGCGGCCCCTTGAAAACTGCTTCCTGCGCCTGCGGGTATGGACCCTGTGCCACCGCACGGACCGGGTTATCCCGCCCGTTCCACGCCCGCTCCGGCCTCTATGCCAGCCCTGCCCGTGCCCTGCCCGCCCGGCCGCGGTCTCCGTAGGGGGGCTGGCGGTCCCTGACCGGAAGCGGATTCGACTGGAACCTTTCCCTCGCTGACATGGGGTGGTCTGTCATTTGGTGGATGATGAAATGTGTATTGGGTGGTTTGTGTGTTTCGGTGAAAGTGGTTCCGAGGGGACTGTTGATGGGGTAGAACTGCAGGTCAGGGAGGCTGCTCCCCGCGCTCGCGGGGATGGACCCGCTTTTCGTCGCGGTCATCCTCGCCCTCTACGCTGCTCCCCGCGCTCGCGGGGATGGACCCTGCCCGATCCGAGTGATCGTCACCGTGGCCCCCTGCTCCCCGCGCTCGCGGGGATGGACCCGCTTCGCGCACCAGCGGCTCGGCCTCGTCCCACTGCTCCCCGCGCTCGCGGGGATGGACCCCGGGTGTTGATCTGGTCGATCGTGCCGAGCGTCTGCTCCCCGCGCTCGCGGGGATGGACCCGAGGCGGAGCGGGCCGCGCTGGAGGTGTGGCGCTGCTCCCCGCGCTCGCGGGGATGGACCTGATCCGCCTCATTGACGACGCCATGTCCCCGGCTGCTCCCCGCGCTCGCGGGGATGGACCCCGGGGCGCCGCCGAGGACGACGGCGAGCTGGTCTGCTCCCCGCGCTCGCGGGGATGGACCCCTCTACGGGAAGGCCCCCGTCCCGTCGGCGGACTGCTCCCCGCGCTCGCGGGGATGGACCCCGCGCCGTCCTCTTCAAGGGCCCCAACGCCGCCTGCTCCCCGCGCTCGCGGGGATGGACCCCTCGTACCTTGAACGTGGTGGAGGCCCCGACTCTGCTCCCCGCGCTCGCGGGGATGGACCCATCCCGGTGACGGCGCGGATGCCCTCGATGTCCTGCTCCCCGCGCTCGCGGGGATGGACCCCCGGCGATCGACTGCAGGCCGCCCAGGCCCTTCTGCTCCCCGCGCTCGCGGGGATGGACCCTCTGGCCGGGGCCGTCTTGCGTACGGACGGAGCTGCTCCCCGCGCTCGCGGGGATGGACCCGTCGGCACGCTGCTGGGCCTGACCGGCACGTTCTGCTCCCCGCGCTCGCGGGGATGGACCCGGGGAATGGGTTTCGCGACGATGATCGCTTCCCTGCTCCCCGCGCTCGCGGGGATGGACCCTTCGAGTCCCACAGCCGGGCTTCGTCCGATGCCTGCTCCCCGCGCTCGCGGGGATGGACCCGTGAGTGGCGGCGGTGAGCCCCGCCACGACCACTGCTCCCCGCGCTCGCGGGGATGGACCGCCATCGAGCACCGCGACCACTGGCACGGCGGACTGCTCCCCGCGCTCGCGGGGATGGACCCCGGGGCGGCGAGGTGTCCGCGCACGACCCGATCTGCTCCCCGCGCTCGCGGGGATGGACCCAAGTCCCCCGGTGGGGGCGGTAGTGGTTCGGACTGCTCCCCGCGCTCGCGGGGATGGACCCCTCACGGCCGCCGCCCAGAACCGCTTCGGCTTCTGCTCTCCGCGCTCGCGGGATGGACCCTCGGCCTGGAGTTGGAGCACCGAGGGCACGCGCTGCTCCCCGCGCTCGCGGGGATGGACCCGGCGCGCTGGCCGACCTGCACAAGCAGATGCTCTGCTCCCCGCGCTCGCGGGGATGGACCCTTCACGACGAACGCGTGCTCCACCAGGATCCGCTGCTCCCCGCGCTCGCGGGGATCGACCCGGCCTCAATCCAGTGTGGATCGAGGTCGAGGACTGCTCCCCGCGCTCGCGGGGATGGACCCGCGACGACGATCAGCCCCGAACAGTCCAGCCCCTGCTCCCCGCGCTCGCGGGGATGGACCCAGGCCGTTTGCGGCGCGGGCGATACCGCCGTGCTGCTCCCCGCGCTCGCGGGGATGGACCCCGTTCCGTGATGGTCTGCATCCGCGTCGAGATCTGCTCCCCGCGCTCGCGGGGATGGACCCAAGGAGATCTGAAAATGGACCAGAACGTCATCCTGCTCCCCGCGCTCGCGGGGATGGACCCACCCCTTGGCCGCCCCGCCAGTACGCCGCCCACTGCTCCCCGCGCTCGCGGGGATGGACCCCGGTCACGGTGACCGGGGTGGAGTGGTCGCCCCTGCTCCCCGCGCTCGCGGGGATGGACCCCGCACTGGCTGCGCGCGGCCGATCTCTTCGTGCTGCTCCCCGCGCCTGCGGGGATGGACCCATGTTCATGCGGTCCGAGCCGGGCATCTGGATCTGCTCCCTGCGCCCGCGGGGATGGACCTCGCACCTGGCCGACCTCGTACCGGGGCCCCGTCTGCTCCCCGCCCTCGCGGGGATGGACCCCATCCGGAGTTGCCGGCGTACATGCGGCGGCTCTGCTCCCTGCGTTTGAGGGGATGGACCCTCCTCCGGCCTGGACGTGATCGAGGGGCTCCTCTGCTCCCCGCGCCCGCGGGGATGGACCCGTGAAGATGGTGGAATCCGGGCCCGTGGCGGCCTGCTCCCCGCACCCGCGGGGATGAACCCTACATCGCGGGCACGGGTGCCCGCCTGGGAGACTACTCCCCGCGCCCGCGGGGATGGACCTCCGAAGAAGCACGAGGTCGAGCGGATAATCCACTGCTCCCCGCGCTCGCGGGGATGGATCTTGGCCCGGTGTGCGTTCTGATGACCTTCCCTGTTGCTTCCCGCGTCTGCGGGGATGGTCTCTCGTCGGGCCGGTGGTGACCCGCCCCGTCGATTTGTCCTCGTGCTTGTGGGGGTGGTTCCTGGGTCGGGTGTGCTGGTGGCAGGTGTGTTCTGGGTGGTGGGTAACTGGCTGATGTTACGTCATGTTTGTTGTTTTTGGTGTTCGTTGTGGGTTCTGGGCGGGGTTTCTGGCTTGTTTCTGGTTCTTCTCTCGCGGGTGTGGGGGTGGGGTGTATTTCTCTTGCATGGCAGGTGGGGGAGAGGGTTGTTTCGGTTTGCGGGGCCGTCTTGAGGGGCTGGTGCTTGAGCTGTGGGGCAAGCATGACCGGGACTCGGAGGGGTGGCTGCCGTTGTGGCAGCACATGGAGGACAGTGCTGCGGTGGCGGGGCTGTTGTGGGACCGGTGGCTGCCGTGGAGTGTGCGTCGTCTGATCGGGCGGGTGTTGCCGGGCGGTGAGGCGGACGGGCGGCTGCTGGCGGTGTGGCTGGCCGCGGTGCATGACATCGGTAAGGCGACTCCGGCGTTCGCGTGTCAGGTCGAGGGCTTGGCGGATCGGATGCGGGCCGGGGGTTTGGAGATGCGCTCGCGGGAGGCGATGGGCCTGGACCGGGCGCTGGCGCCGCACGGGCTGGCCGGCCAGGTGCTGCTGGGGCAGTGGCTGGAGGAGGCGTGTGGGTGGGATGCGCAGGAGTGCTGGCAGTTCACGGTGGTGGTGGGCGGGCATCACGGGATTCCGCCGGAGGACGCGCAGATCAACGCGTTGGAGGACCGCGGGTATTTGTTGCGGACGCCGGGCAGGAGCCGGGCGGTGTGGCGGCGGGTGCAGGGGGAGCTGCTGGAGGCCTGTGCTGATGAGTACGGGGTGCGGGGGCGGCTTGGTGCGTGGCGGGCGGTGAAGCTGCCGCAGCCGGTACAGGTTGTGCTGACGGCGCTGGTGATCGTCGCGGACTGGATCGCCAGTAATCCGGAGCTGTTTCCCTACCATCCGATGGAGGAGCCGCTTTTCGGTGCGGCGCGTGCTGCTGCCGCGTGGCGCAAGCTCGATCTGCCGGGCCCGTGGCGGCCCGCGGAGCCGCAGGGCAGTGTTCAGGAGCTGTTCGAGTCCAGGTTCGATCTTCCTTCCGGGGCGTCGGTGCGTCCTGTTCAGGCGGAGGCGGTGGAGCTGGCCCGGGCCATGCAGGTGCCGGGGCTGATGGTGATCGAGGCGCCGATGGGGGAGGGGAAGACCGAGGCCGCGCTGGCGGTGGCGGAGATCTTCGCGGCCCGCTCGGGCGCGGGAGGGGTGTTTTTCGCCCTGCCGACGATGGCCACCGGTAACGCCATGTTCCCCCGGCTGCTGAAGTGGCTCGATCGTCTTCCTTCGCTGGAGGGCCGGCCTCATTCGGTGCTCCTGGCGCATTCGAAGGCCGCGTTGAACGATGACTTCACCGACCTGATGCGAGGTGCCGGGCCTGTGGCCGGCGTCGACGTGGACGCCGCAGGGCGCGGCAAGGGGCCCTTTGGGCGGGGTGAGGCCGGTGCCGAGCTGGTGGCCCACACCTGGCTGCGGGGGCGGAAGAAGGCGATGCTGTCGTCGTTCGTGGCCGGGACGGTGGACCAGCTGCTGTTCGCCGGGTTGAAGAGCAAGCACCTGGCGCTGCGGCATCTGGCGGTGGCGGGGAAGGTCGTGGTCATCGATGAGGCGCATGCCTATGACACCTACATGAGCGTGTATCTCGACCGTGTTCTTGCGTGGCTGGGCGCGTACGGGGTGCCGGTGGTGATCTTGTCGGCGACGCTTCCGGCTGCCCGCAGGCGCGAGCTCGTCGAGGCCTACGCCGGTGCCGGTGGTGGTGGGGGTGCGGCTTTCGGCGTGGTCGCCAGGGCGGGCAACTACCCGCTGCTGACCGCCGTGACGGCGGGCGGGACACCGCTGGTGCGGCGCCCGGCCGCCTCGGGGCGGGAGACGGCGGTGCAACTGGAGTGCGTGGAGGACGATCTCGTCGTTCTGGCGGACCGTTTGGACAGGGAACTGGCCGGTGGCGGGTGCGCGCTGGTGGTGCGCAACACGGTCAGGCGTGTGGTGGAGACGGCGCGTGTGCTGCGGCAGCGGTTCGGAGACGACGTCACCGTCGCGCACGCCCGTTTCCTCGATGTGGACCGTGCAGGGAACGACAAGGAGCTGCTGCGCCGGTTCGGGCCGCCGTCACCGGCGGTCGACCGCCCGGCGGGCCGGCACATCGTGGTGGCCAGCCAGGTGGCCGAGCAGTCCCTGGACGTGGACTTCGACCTGCTGGTCACCGACCTGTGCCCGGTGGACCTGCTGCTGCAGCGGATGGGCCGCCTGCACCGGCACCTGCGCGGCAAGGACCAGCAGGACCGGCCCGCGCGGCTGCGCCGGCCGCGCTGCCTGGTGACCGGCGCCGACTGGTCCACGCCCGTACCGCTACCAGTACGGGGGTCGGTCGCCGTCTACCAGAAGTATCCGCTGCTCCGGTCGGCCGCGGTACTGCTGCCGCATCTGGAGGCGGGGGAGGCGAGGCCGGTGAGGCTGCCGCAGGACATCAGTGCGCTGGTCCAGGGCGCCTACGCCGACACCGTGCAGGTGCCCGCGGGGTGGCAGGAGGCTTTGGACGGCGCGCGGCTGCAGCACGAGGCGCAGCGGGCCCGGCAGTGGGAGAAAGCGGCCGTGTTCCGGCTCGGTGGCATCGGCAAGCCGGGTGAGCCGCTCTTCGGCTGGGTCGCCGCAGGGACCGGGGATATGGACGACACCCCGGCGGGGCGGGCCCAGGTCCGTGACAGCCGGGAGAGCCTGGAGGTCATCGTGGTCCGCAGACGGGCCGACGGAGGGCTGACGACCGTTCCGTGGCTCGGTGAGGACCGCAGGGGCCGCCGGATCGGCGGGCTGGACCTGCCGCAGGACCAGGTCCCGGTGGCCCTGGCCGCGCGGGCGGCCGCGGCCAGCTCACTTCGGCTGCCGCAGGAGTTCTCCGGTGAGGTGATGGACCGGGCCATCGCCGAACTCGAACAACTCGTCGTCGACGCCTGGCAGGCCAAGGAGAGTTCCTGGCTGGCCGGCGAGCTGATCCTTCCGCTGGACGAGGACTGTCAGACCCGCCTGGCAGGCTTCGCCCTGCGGTATTCCACGACCGACGGACTTGAGGTGACCCGTGCCTGAAACGCACGAGGCGGACCAGAAGCCATTGACGTTCGACCTGACACGGCAGCCGTGGATCGGCGTGCTGCGCTGCGACGGCACCCAGGAGGAGTTGTCGCTGCGCGATGTGTTCGCGCAGGCCGCAGGCCTCAGACGGCTCACCGGCGACCTGCCCACCCAGGAGTTCGCCCTACTGCGGCTCCTGCTGGCCATGGCCCACGACGCCTTCGACGGGCCGAGGGACATCGAGCACTGGGCCCGGCTGTGGGACGACCCGCACTGCTTCGACGCCCTTAGCGGATACCTCGACGAGCACCGCGGCAGATTCGATCTCCTCGATGGCCAGGCGCCTTTCTTCCAGACGGCCGGTCTGCGCACCGAGAAGAACGAGGTGGCCTCGCTCAACCGCATCGTCGCGGACGTGCCCAACGGCGAGCCGTTCTTCTCCGCCCGGCTGCCCGGGGTCGGTCGGCTCGGCTTCGCCGAGGCCGCACGGTGGGTGGTCCACGCCCACGCCTACGACACCTCCGGCATCAAAAGCGGCATGGTGGGCGACCGGCGTGCCAGGGGCGGGAAGGTCTACCCCCTGGGAGTGGGCTGGGCCGGCAGCCTGGGAGGAGTGTTCGCCGAGGGGCGGAACCTGCGCGAGACGCTGCTGCTCAACCTGGTGGCAGCCGACGCGGTGGACTTCGACACCAAGGGCCTGCCAGACCTGCCGGCCTGGAGGCGCGAGCTCGGCCCCCAGGGGGCCGAGCGCCCTCCGGCGGGCCTGCGCGATCTGTACACCTGGCAGAGCCGCCGCCTGCGCCTGCACGCCGACGCCGACGGGGTCACCGCAGTGGTCCTCGGCTACGGCGATCCCCTCAGCGCCCGCAACATGCACACCCGCGAGCCGATGACCGCCTGGCGCCGCAGCCCGGCGCAGGAGAAGAAGCACGGTGAACCTCTCGTCTACCTGCCGCGCGAGCACGCCCCGGAGCGCTCGGCCTGGCGCGGGCTGGCCTCCCTGGTCGCCGACCGCGAACAGAACCGGCCCGAGGGCTCAGGCCCGCCCTCCCACCTGCGCCCCGGAATCCTCGACTGGACCGCCCGCCTGGTCACACGCCGCAAACTCAAGCGCGGATTCCTCATCAAGGCCCGCATCATCGGCACGGTTTACGGAACCCAGCAGTCGGTCGTCGACGAGGTCGTCGACGACCACCTGACCATGGACGTGATCCTGCTGCACGAGCAGGACCGCGACTACGCCATCCAGGCCATCGACGCCGTCAAGGACGCCGAACTCGCGGTCAACACCCTCGGCGACCTCGCCACCGACCTCGAGCGCGCCGCCGGCTCGGAGAACGAAAGCCCCCGCCTCACCGCACGCGACCGCGCCTTCGCCGAACTCGAAGGCCCCTACCGTGCCTGGCTGGCACACCTGGGCCAGGCCGAGGACCCGTTCGAGCAGCGCGAGGCATGGAAGGCGCAGGTCCACACGATCCTGACCCGGCACGGGCGGCAGCTGGTCACCGAGGCCGGCGACGGAGCCTGGCAGGGCCGCCTCGTTGCCTCCAAGCAGGGCAGCCTCTGGCTCAACTCCGCCCTCGCCGAAAAGTGGTTCAGAGCGCGGCTGCGCAAAAACCTCGGCCTGCCCGCCTTTGCTGAACAGCCCTCCGCCCCGGACACCGAGACCGACCCCTCCCCGAAAGTGCACACATGACCACCACCACGAGCACGAGCACGGACTCGGTAGTCGACCTGGTCACCCGCCTCGCGCAGGAGCACCTCGGCCGCTGGCAGCACGGCTACCTCAGCGATGACGCCAAAGCCGTCGGCGCCCTGGCCCGCCTGCGCCGCGGAGCGGGCAAGCCCCCCGGCCAGCTCCCCGACCTGTGGGACCTCATCGACACCCAGCCCCTGCACACCGCACGCCGCAACGGCCGCCCCCTCAGCGAGAACGAACTCGCCCGCGCCGAAGACGCCCTGCACACTGCCCTGACCCTGTGGGCCTTGCACCAGCAGTCCCGCGGCACCGGCATGCACCAGACCCACCGGCGCGAACGCCCCCGGGGCCTGGGAGCCGCCGTCCACCGCCTGATGCCGGCCAACGACATCGACGACTCCCTGCGCAAGCGCCTGGTCCGCGCCGGAAACGCACCCGACCTGACCACCCTCGCCCAGCGCCTGCGCGACATCGTCACCCTCCTTCGCCGAGAAGACGTCCCCCTCGACTACGCCCTGCTCGCCGGACAGCTCTACCAGTGGCAGTGGCCCGGCGGAGCCGACCGCGTCCGCATCGCCTGGGGCCGCTCCTTCCACGCCTGGCAGGACCACCGCAACCACGGGCCCGAGCAGGACAACCCCGCCGACGACCCTTCTGCCGCCCTCCCCGCCGCCACCGACAAGGACACCCTGTGAACCGCTTCTACCTCGACGTGCACGCCCTGCAGACCGTCCCGCCGAGCAACCTCAACCGCGACGACACCGGAGCCCCCAAGACCGCCGTCTACGGCGGCGTGCCCCGGGCCCGGGTCTCCAGCCAGGCATGGAAGCGCGCCACCCGCGCCTACTTCAAGGACGAGCAGCTCCTTGACCCCCACGAGCTCGGCGTGCGCACCAAGAAGATCGTCGAGGTCATCGCCGCCCGGATCACCGCCGCCGACCCCTCGCTCGAAGCAGCCCGGGCCGAGCAGCTTGCCGCCGAAGTCGTCCAGGCCGCCGGCCTGAAGATCGAGGTCCCCAAGCGCAAGGCCGACGCCGCGAAGAAGAACGGCGAGCCCGAGCCGCTCCCGGAGGCCAAATACCTGATGTTCCTCAGCTCCCGCCAGCTCGACAACCTGGCCGAGCTCGCCCGCGAAGCCGCCGCGGACAGCAAGACGTTCTTCAAGGACAAGAAGAACAAGGACCGCGCCAAGGCCCACGCCGACACCCGCCACTCCGTCGACATCGCCCTGTTCGGCCGCATGGTCGCCGACGTCACCGACATCAACGTCGACGCCGCCGTCCAGGTCGCCCACGCCCTCAGCGTCCACCGCGTCGACAACGAGTCGGACTACTACACGGCCGTCGACGACGAGAACAAGGACGACGAACCCGGCGCCGGCATGATCGGCACCGTCGACTTCAACTCCGCCACCCTCTACCGCTACGCCGCCCTCGGCATCCACCAGCTGGCCGACAACCTCGGCCAGGGCCTGCGCGAAGACGAGTCGAAAACCACCCCCGTGCGCCGCGCCGTCGAGGCCTTCGTCCACAGCTTCGTCGAGTCCCTGCCCCAGGGAAAGATCAACACCTTCGGCAACCACACCCTGCCCGAAGCCGTCATCGTCAAGCTCCGCACCACCCGCCCCATCAGCTTCATCTCCGCCTTCGAAGAAGCCGTACGCGGCGACCAGAGCGGACACGTCCGCGCAGCCGCCGAGCGCCTGGCCGAATACATCCCCGACATCGAACGCGCCTACGGCGACGACACCACCACCCTCACCTGGGTCCTGCGCGTGGGCCCCAACACCCACAAGCTCAGCGGCATCGGCACCGAGACGGACAATCTCTCCGCACTCGTCACAGCCGTCGGACAGGCCGTCACCGAACGCCTGGACACGCCCGCATGAACACCCTCACCCTCCTGCTCGCCGGCCCCCTGCAGTCCTGGGGGGCCGCGGCCCGCTTCTCCCGCCGCACCACCGAACCAGCACCCACCAAAAGCGCAGTCGTCGGCCTCCTCGCCTCCGCACAAGGCATCCAGCGCGGCGACGACGAGGGACTGCGCCCCTTGAGCGCACTGCGCTTCGGCGTACGGATTGACCAGCCCGGCACCCGGCTGCGTGACTTCCAGACAGCCATCGCCTGGGAGACCGAAAAGTCCATGCCGCTGTCCGAACGCTTCTACCTCGCCGACGCCGTCTTCGTCGCCGCCGTCGAAGGACCCCCCGCCCTCCTCGCCGACCTGCACCAGGCCCTGCGCACCCCGGCCTACCCGCCTTTCCTCGGCCGGCGCTCCTGCCCACCGGCCCGCCCCCTCGAACTCGGCCTCCACCCCGACAAAGACCTCCTCCAGGCCCTGCGGCACGAACCCTGGCAGGCCTCCCCCCACCACACCAAAAAGCACACCGGCCACAGCGCCGTGAAACTCCCCGTCCTCTACGAGACAGCCGGCCACACCACGGACACCGACACCCTGCGTGACCAGCCGGTCAGCTTCGCCACCGAACACCGACGCCACGCCCTGCGCACGATCGTCCGCACCGACGTCGAGCTCCCGACCGCCGCCACACCGCCCCGGCACGACCCGTTCGACGCGCTGCCAGAAGAGAGCCGCTGATGTACCTGACCCGCTTCAGGGTGAACACCGCCCGCACCGGCACCCGCCGCCTGCTGGCCTCCCGCCAGGTCCTGCACGCAGCCGTCATGTCCTCCTTCCCCACCCTGCTGCCCACCGACCAGCCCACCCCAGACACCCCCAGAGTCCTGTGGCGCCTGGACCACAACGCCCCCGGCGAAATCCTCCTCTACCTCGTCAGCCCCCACGCCCCCGACCTCACCCACCTGGTGGAACAAGCCGGATGGCCAACCGCCCTGGTCGACGGCCCCGGATGGCAGACCCGCTCCTACACCCCCTTCCTCGACAACCTGACCACAGGCACCCACTGGGACTTCCGCCTGACGGCCAACCCCGTCCACCACATCCGCCGCACCGACGACGAGCCACGCAAACGCACCGCCCACCTGACCCCGCACCACCAGATGGGATGGCTCCTCGACCCCGCCCGCCAGGAACGCGGCGGCTTCCGCGTACTCGAAAAACCCAAGGACAAGCGGCTACTGCCCCAAGGCACCACCCACCAGGGCCACGAACACCACGGAGACCGCTACCAGCTCACCGTCCGCGACCACCACACCTCCACCTTCGGCAAAACACCGCCCACAGGCACCCGGCGCGGCAAACCCGTCACCCTCGTCACCGTCACCTACGACGGCCGCCTGGAAATCACCGACCCCGACCTGATGCGCCGCACCCTCACCCAGGGCCTCGGCAAGGCCAAGGCCTACGGATGCGGACTGATGACACTCGCCCCGCTCCCACAAGGAGCCACCCCATGACGACCGTCTCCCGGCGAGGCGCCCACACCCCGCGCGAACTCACCCGCACAAGCGAACGCCTCTCCTTCATCTACCTCGAACGCTGCACGATCCACCGTGACGCCAACGCCATCACCGCCACCGACGCCAACGGCATCACCCACATCCCCGCAGCCACCATCGGCACCCTCCTCCTGGGCCCCGGCACCCGCATCACCCACCAGGCCATGAGCGTCCTCGGCGAGACCGGCGCCGCCGTCACCTGGGTCGGAGAACACAGCGTGCGCTACTACGCCAGCGGCCGCGCCCTGACCCGCTCCTCCAAACTCGCCGAAGCCCAAGCCGCCCAATGGGCCAACAACCGCTCCCGCCCCGCCGTCGCCCGCGCCATGTACCAGCTCCGCTTCCCCGACGAGGACCCCGCAGGCCTCACCCGCCGAGAACTCCTCGGACACGAAGGCGACCGCGTCAAGAAGTGCTACCGAACCCAGGCCGAACGCACCGGAGTCCCCTGGCACGGCCGCAAGTACGTCCCCGGCGACTTCACCGCCGGCGACGCCGTCAACCAGGCCATCACCGCAGCCGCCCAGTGCATGTACGGCGTCGCCCACGCCGTCGTCACCTCACTGGGATGCAGCCCAGCCCTCGGCTTCGTCCACTCCGGCCACGAACTCTCCTTCGTCCTGGACATCGCCGACCTCTACAAGACCGACATCGGCATCCCCCTGGCCTTCGACGTCGCCGCACAAAGCGAAGAGGACATCGGCTCGCGCACCCGCAGAGCCCTGCGCGACCGCATCCACGAGACAGCCCTGCTCGACCGCTGCGTCAACGACATCAAACAGCTCCTCCTGGGCCCCGGCACCACCACCTCGGCCGATGAAGTCGCCTGGGACATCGTCACCCTGCAGAGCGACCGCAACGAACACGTCCCGGCGGGCCGCAACTATGGCGACGCCGATCACACCAGCCACGACGAAATGGTGCTCACCTGGTGACCGTCATCGTCCTCACCAACTGCCCGGCCGGCCTACGAGGATTTCTGACCCGCTGGCTCCTCGAGATCTCCGCCGGCGTCTTCGTCGGAAACCCCTCAGCACGTATCCGCGACATCCTCTGGCACGAAGTCCAGCAGTACGCCGGACAAGGCCGAGCCCTCCTCGCCCACACCACCAACAACGAGCAGGGCTACACCTTCCGCACTTTCGACCACGCCTGGCACCCCATCGACCACGAAGGCATCACCCTCATCCACCGCCCCTCACCCGACACACCCGCAGCACCGAGCAGCTCCGCCAGTAAGCCGGGATGGAGCAAGGCCTCAAAGCGACGCCGTTTCGGGGGCCGGTAGACCTGGGACGGGCAGGGAAGACCAGGAAGCCTGCGGGGAGTAAAGAGGCGATACCAAGCACGCTTGCCCCGTCCCCGCGGTGTGCGGGGAGCATCTTCTGCCCGTTCTTCGTGTTGGGGCCATCCCTGCAGGCAACCTGGTCTGATCAGGTTAGCAACTACACCAGAATGGCTGACTACTGAGGTTGAACTCGTGATGTCGTGCTGCTGATCAGGCGGGTCTGATGGTCAGGCCGGTTTCGGCGAGGCAGCCGTCTATGAGGTGGCTGCGGTACTGGATGTGCCGTAAGCCGCGTCGTATGCGCTGGACGAGGTGTTCGGGGGTGCTGAAGGCGACGTTGGAGAGCCAGCCGCGTCGCAGGAGGGACCAGACTCCTTCGACGGGGTTGAGGTCGGGTGCGTAGGGCGGCAGGTAGTGGATGGTCAGCCAGTCCTGGGCTGCCGCCCATTCCCGCAGGTCGGTGGCTTTGTGGACGTTGAGGTTGTCCCAGACGAGCACGATCGGGCCGCCGAGCTGCTGATGTGCGGCAATCAGCAGGTCCCGGTAATCGCGCCAGGAGAAGCTCTTGCGCCCGTCGCGCCGGCCGTCGTCCCGGCGCGGCCGGTAGATCAGCCGGGACCGTTGACCGGGTTTGTAGCAGGTCAGCGCAGCGATGGATACCCGTCTGCGGGAACGGCCGCGGACTCTCACCACCGGGGTCCGGCCTCGCTGGGACCAGGTCTTCGCCTGCGGCGGCGTCATGGAGAATCCGGCTTCGTCCTCGAAGACGAGCCAGGCTCCACGGGCCGCCGCGAGCCTTCCGCGCAGGGCCACACCTCCTTGGCCCACCCGGCCACCGCCTCGTCGTCCCGCTCCATCGCGCGTCGGGCCGGGACCTGGCAGGACCAGCCGTTACGGACCAGCAGCTTCCGCACGCCCTGAATCGTGTAGGTCAGGTGGAAGCGCCGGCCGATCACCGTCTTGATCCGCGCCAGCGTCCACCGCTGGTCCTCCCAGCCATGCGCGGCCGGCCCCTTGGCCAGTTCGGTCTCCAGCTGGGCGAACTGCTTCTGGCTCAGCCTCGGAAGCGACGCCGGCCCTTGCGACTCCAGAGCCCGCGGGCCGCCCTCGTTCCACGTCTGCCGCCACCGCTGCACCGACCGGACGCTGACCCGCAGGTCTTTGGCAATCGCCGCGCTTGCCTCACCCAGGGCGAACCGTTCCGCGGCCTGGAGTCGTAACCTCTCGCGGAACTGCTGCCGTTCGGCGGTCAGCCCGCCCCCTTGTGGATACCGCATGCCCCGGTGATACCGCAGAGGACGGCCAGCCGTCAGCCTCTACGACACCACGAGTTCAACCTCAGTAACCCCACGTATCCGGTTGCGCGTGTCGTTCCCGGGGGACTCAAACAACAGCTCAAGTCTTCACTTTCTTTGTGTTGTTCCTTCACGTCTTAATGGAAAGGTGAGCTACGGATTAATGGCCCACTCTCGAATAGGAGTTCCCTTTCATGGAATGGTGGACGCAGCCGGAATGGTGGCAAGTCGGCCTAGGTGTGCTCGGTGTCCTCGTTCCTGTTGTTCTCCATCTCCTTAAACGATGAACGCTCCATGCCGTAGTTCTGATGACCCCCTGTGGGGAGCGCTGACTGTTCCCGAGCTGTAGGGGCAGATGCGAGATCTACCTTCTCCGTGCCTCTGCGCTCCCTGTGCCTGCAGGAGTGACCCCTCGACTCGGGGTAGACCGTTGCGCTCATCGCCATCTCTCCGAGCTCGTAGGGAGGGGACCTGCCCCAGGTGCTGGGCGCCAGAACGCTGGTTTACTTCCTTGCAGGGATAGGACCGGATGAACGCAGTGACCGTCACCCTGACCGACTGCCTTCCGTGCTTGTGGAAGTGACCTATCGTCTGGTGGGTGACAGAGCGTGTTTGGCTATTTTGTCCGTTTCGGTGAAAGTGGTTCCAGGGGAGTGGTTGTTGGGGTAGAACTGCAGGTCAGGAAGGCTGCTCCCCGCGCCCGCGGGGATGGACCCGGGTACGTCGCGATGCGCGGCATGGTCCGGTCCTGCTCCCCGCGCCCGCGGGGATGGACCCGGCCCGCACTCCTGCTACGTCCACCGCGATCACTGCTCCCCGCGCCCGCGGGGATGGACCCGAACCCGTATCCGATCTGTAGACGGAGTCCCCCTGCTCCCCGCGCCCGCGGGGATGGACCCGACTCCGGCGACATCCAGTACGGACCGTTGCTCTGCTCCCCGCGCCCGCGGGGATGGACCCTGGGCGAGCGGCCCGGCGCAGCGGGGGCAGTCCTGCTCCCCGCGCCCGCGGGGATGGACCCCCGGACCGTCAGAACCCCGGCGACGACGGCAGCTGCTCCCCGCGCCCGCGGGGATGGACCCTCCGGCCACCGCATCCACAGCGAGCTGCCGATCTGCTCCCCGCGCCCGCGGGGATGGACCTCAACCCAGGTCAGAGACATTCCGTACGTGAAGCTGCTCCCCGCGCCCGCGGGGATGGACCCGGCATCCGCTCGAAGTGCCGCAGCGTGGAGGTCTGCTCCCCGCGCCCGCGGGGATGGACCCGACAGCACCGAGGCGTGACCGAGGACGTTCATCTGCTCCCCGCGCCCGCGGGGATGGACCCATCGCGGGAGACTCCGCTCATGAGCACCACACCTGCTCCTCGCGCCCGCGGGGATGGACCCGGCGCCAACGTCGTCGGCCCGATCTCGGGCTACTGCTCCCCGCGCCCGCGGGGATGGACCCCGCAACGGCCGCGTGGTTCGCCGCCGCCTCGTCTGCTCCCCGCGCCCGCGGGGATGGACCCTCATGGGTGAAGTCCTCCACCCACACCCCGGACTGCTCCCCGCGCCCGCGGGGATGGACCCCCCCCATCACGTTCGACCCGTCGCACTCTCTCGTCTGCTCCCCGCGCCCGCAGGGATGGACCCGCCTTCACCTCGCGGTACACGGCGAGGGCGGCCTGCTCCCCGCGCCCGCGGGGATGGACCCGTGCTCGTCATCATCGACCTGAAGATGGTCGACTGCTCCCCGCGCCCGCGGGGATGGACCCGCGTCCGTGCCGGCCGAGTACCGGGACCTGGTCTGCTCCCCGCGCCCGCGGGGATGGACCCGGCGCCGCCCCGAACTACGCCTTCCGGCAGGCCTGCTCCCCGCGCCCGCGGGGATGGACCCACGCTGCGCCACTTCGAGCGGCTGTCGTTCGGCCTGCTCCCCGCGCCCGCGGGGATGGACCCGTGATCGGGTTGCCCAGGCGGCTCATCGCCGACTGCTCCCCGCGCCCGCGGGGATGGACCGAAGCCCGTAACCCGCTCCCGTTCGATATCTAGCTGCTCCCCGCGCCCGCGGGGATGGACCCGGCCGAAATCGTGTCGGTGAGCGTGGCCTTTCCTGCTCCCCGCGCCCGCGGGGATGGACCCAGGCCGGTGATGACGCAGGCGCAGGCAGCGCCCTGCTCCCCGCGCCCGCGGGGATGGACCCATCGCCTGATCGCCCGCGCACTGCCCGACCCGCTGCTCCCCGCGCCCGCGGGGATGGACCCGTCTTGCCGTAGACGCTGGCGCTCTTCATGCCCTGCTCCCCGCGCCCGCGGGGATGGACCCGTCCTCGACCCGACGCCCGTCATCCACGACTGCTGCTCCCCGCGCCCGCAGGGATGGACCCAGGCGGCGCACCAGTTCGGCGGTGGCGGGGGACTGCTCCCCGCGCCCGCGGGGATGGACCCCGTCGCGGATCATGTCGATCCCGGCGTGGAGGCTGCTCCCCGCGCCCGCGGGGATGGACCCGGGGGAGCGCCCCCGCCACCGTCCTCCCCGTCCTGCTCCCCGCGCCCGCGGGGATGGACCCCCGCCCCGGGCCCGATGACGGCCCGGGGCGGACTGCTCCCCGCGCCCGCGGGGATGGACCTCCGACCTCACCACGGCGGAGCCGCCCGAGACCCTGCTCCCCGCGCCCGCGGGGATGGACCCGCGATCTTGGCGAGGATGACGAGGGCGGCGGCCTGCTCCCCGCGCCCGCGGGGATGGACCCCAGCCGGGACCACGCGGCGCCCGACATCAGATCTGCTCCCCGCGCCCGCGGGGATGGACCCAGGCGGACACTGCGCGACCGGCATAGGTCTGGCTGCTGCCCGCGCCCGCGGGGATGGACCCTGCCGGATCCGCGCGCTGCTGGGTGCCGGCGACTGCTCCCCGCGCCCGCGGGGATGGACCCAGGGGTCTGTTTGGACCTTCTGGCCCTCGTCCCTGCTCCCCGCGCCCGCGGGGATGGACCCATCACGGCGCAGAGCGCCCTGACCTCGGGACACTGCTCCCCGCGCCCGCGGGGATGGACCCCCGTGCATGAAATGCCGTCTCAAGGCAGCTCGCTGCTCCCCGCGCCCGCGGGGATGGACCCGGGATGAACCCGAAGACGCTCTTGTCCATGGTCTGCTCCCCGCGCCCGCGGGGATGGACCCCTGCTCCGGGCCTCCGAGGCCATGGCCCGGCTCTGCTCCCCGCGCCCGCGGGGATGGACCCTGCGCGAGACCGGACAGGGACGCGGTGCCGTCCTGCTCCCCGCGCCCGTGGGGATGGACCCACCAGCCGGAGGGGCGGGGTACGAGTCCCCTGCTGCTCCCCGCGTCTGCAGGGATGGACCCATCGCCTGCGCCGCCCAGAAGCCAGCCGGCGTCTGCTCCCTGCGCTCGCGGGGATGGTCCTCTGTTTGATCCGGCTACCGGCAGCGTTCGGAACTATTCCCTGCGCCTGCGGGGTGGACCCGCTAGCAGCTCTGGCCGTGGGACGCCGTCTGCCGTGGGTGTGCCTGTTCACAGTCGGGCCTGGCCTTCGCCGCCGGTGCGGTGGGTTGCGGCGGTGGTGAGGAGGCGTTCCCAGGTGCGGGAAGTGTGGCCGTGGAGGTCTGCGAGTTCGGCGGCGATGCGGCCCTTGGGGGTGCCGGGGACCGCGGTGGTGAGGGCCTGGGCGGCGATGGTGAGGCGGGGGTCGTTTTCGTAGGCGTGGGCTTTGCGCGGTCCTTGGGGTTCGCCGGGGCGGCGGCCGCTGCCTTTGCCGCGGCCGGGGGCGTTGTCGCGGCGGTGGTGGATTTCGTGGCGGGGCCAGAGGCGGGATCCGTGGAGGGTGGTGCCGGGGGAGAGGTGGCCGTGGGCGGCGTAGGAGCGGGGGGTGGCGGTGGTGATGCCGAGCAGGGCGGCGGCTTCTTCGGCGGTGAGGAGGTCGTCGGGGTGTTCGCCGGCGGGGAGGGCGGGGATGGGCCGACCTGCGAGGTAGGCCTCGGTCTGGGCGAGGTCGTAGAGGAGGTGGTGGCTGCCGGGCAGGAGGCTGGGGACGCGTTCGCGGAAGGCGGGGGCGTCACGGCGGCGCCAGGTGGGCAGGGGGACGCCGGCGCGGGCGGCGATGCCGGCTTCGTTGATGACGGGGCGGCCGCGGGGGATCACGTCGTCTCCTGGGGTCTGGGGCCGGGTACGGCCGTATGATGGCGGCACGAGAACGGGTCCTGTTCGGGTCCGGACTTTGCGAGAAGCCGGCGGTGTGCCGGGCCGCTTTCGGGCGGCCCTCCGCCGGCTTCACTCATGTACCGGCGCCCGCCCGACAGGGCGACACTTTCAACCTCGCATTACCCCGGATCTGCTGGTGCTGGCCAGGCCCCTGGCGGAAGATCGTGGCTTCCCGGTCGACGCCTCGGATGGGCTGCGAGCTGAGTTCGCCGGCTACGGCGGCCCCCACGATGTGCACGGGACTAACCTGGCTGACCTGGGCCGAGCTGGACACCACAGACTGGCAGGAGACCAACTCCTCAGGTACACGAACCCGCGCCTCAGCCGCAGGGGGATGACACACCGACTGGGGCCGGGGCTGGAGCGTCATGCGCATCCTCAGCGAAGTCCACGGGGCCAAGAACGTACGCCTTGTCGTCTGGTTCCACTGACTTGCAGCTGAGCAACCGGTTGGCCACTGAGTGTTGTAGTTGGCCGGAGTCACGTACCGATGTCTACCGCCCGATCTGGCGGGCCGTGCGGGATTGCGTGCGCAAGGCAGGCAGCCGGGCGGTGTCTTCCGCTCCGGACAGGCTTTCGTCCAAGGTCAGCAGCGAGAGGAGCCGCACCGGCCGACCGGCGGTGGCGGCGGCCTCCAGTTTGTGGTGTCCGTCCAGGAGGAAGTGGGTCAAGCCCCAGTGCACGAAGTAGTCCTCTCCTCGGTCGATGGCGGGCTGGCACACGTCCAGGGTGGAGATCGCCACCGCCGTGGGGACCGTTCCCTGCTCCATGAGCGCGATGTATTCCTCGACACGCTCCCGCTCGTTCCACGTCGGGGGAACCATGGGTACGACGAATTCGTACAGGTGGGCGTCCGAGTCGACCGCGGTCTCGAATGTCCGGTAGTAAGGGGTGTGCGGGTACTCCGGAAGGCCCCAGAACTGATCGATCCCCCACGTCGTGACCTGTTCGCCGCTGAAGTAGTCGCCTTCTCTGCCGGGGATGACCAGCCGGGGTTCCACCTCCAAGAGCAGCGGAAGGTACTCGCCCTTCGGCAACAACGTGCTGAACGCATCGATCAGGCTGCCGTCGTCCGGATCATCCAGCGTTCCGCTGAGCCGTTCCTGCATGCTCTCCAGGGACAGCTTCTCCCGCGCGGTCTCCAGCCGGCGGAACAGGAGCGGGCACGTGCCGCAGTAGAAGCTGAGCTCGAAGGCAGGCTCGTCGTCGACCGTGAGCAAGCGGCGCCGCGGTCCGCCGCCGAGTTCCTGCAGTTCCGTATCGAAGTTCAGCCGCGCCTCGGAGGCTGGGATACCGAGACTGCGGGGGTCGCCCGTTTTGATCATCACGGGTCGACCGTACGGGACGCCGTTAACGGGCTCCACCGAGTACTGAGCGTGTATCTGGCCGGACGGGCCAAGTACGACGCTCAGTCACATCCTCGGGCGATCCGGCTGCGGGACCGCTTCAGTACGCTTCACGACCCGGTAGCTTCATGATCGACCGGACAGATCCTGAGCGGCTGGACGCGATTGTCAGCGAAGCCGAGCTGCGCGCCCTGGATCGCATCCTGGTCGTCGCGGTGTAGCAGCTGCCCACCGTCATCGCACTGCGCCTGGTGCTCACAGCCCGCCCAGGAGGCAGCACAGTATGCGCACGGCCCGTTCGGCACACGGGTTCTGCGCCTGCCCGGCATCAGGGCGGGGTCCTCCTCGTCGTGTGTGCTCACGTACGGGACTCCCTGTCCTGTTCGCGGGGCAGGGCCTGGGCGCCCGCCAAGCCGGTCTCGGCGACGATGCCGTAGTCGTTTGTTGTACGAGTGTGGGTCGGGCCCCGGGAAACGAGTTTCCCGGGGCCCGGCGGCTTTGCTTGGGGATCGGTCGTTCAAGCAGCCGTTGTGTCGGCTTAGGGGAGGGTGGGCCAGGCCTTGGTGCTGGTGCCGAAGGTGCCCTTGCCGTCGCCCTTGTAGAAGTTGAGGTTGGTGCCCCACCGGCCGAGGAGGTCGGTCTTCTTGTCGCCGTTGTAGTCGCCGGCGTAGATCTTGATGCCGCCCCAGCCGTTGTCGGGCCAGATGTCGACGCCGCTGTTGAGGGTGCCGCTCGCGTTGCCGTCGTAACGCACGAGGTAGCCGTTGGGGGAGACGGCGACGACGTCGTCGCGGGTGTCGGTGTTGATGTCGCCCGTGGTGAGGATCTTCATGCTCTTCCACGAGGTGTCGGGCCACATCTGGCGCTTCTGTTCGGTGAGCAGACCGTTGGCGTCGGTGTGGTAGCCGTAGAGGCTGCCGCCGCTCCAGACGGCGAGGAGGCCGTCACGGCCGGAGTTGTCGACCTTGTAGCGGGCGATCTGGAGCATGCTGCGCCAGTCGAAGCCGTCGGGCCACATCTTCTTGGCGGGCGCCAGGGTGCCGTCGGCGTTGCCGGCGTAGAGCTGGAGGCTGCCGCCGCCCCAGACGGCGGCGATGTCCGTGTTGCCGTCGCCGTTGTAGTCGCCGGCGACAATGTCGGTGAAGGTCTTCCAGCTGCCGTCGAGCTTCCACAGCGGGCGGCCGTACTCGAAGGTGCCGTCGGCGCGGCCGTAGGCGGCGTGGAGGTTGCCGTCGGCGGTGACGACGGCGATGTCGGACCGGCCGTCCTTGTTGAAGTCACCCGTCGTCATGACCTCGGTCATGTCCGGGATGACAGCGGCCAGGCGGATCTGCTGGATCCAGCCAGCGACGTCGTCGACCCGGGTGTCGACGGCATTGGTGCGGGTCTCGGCCGGATCGGTGCCCAGGCAGCCGCCCTGCCAGGAGCGGGAACCCACGGCGACGAGCTCGGGCGTGCCGTTGACCATCCGCAGGGCCGGGCCGCCGGCATCGCCCTGACACACCGTCGCGGTCTCGGAACCATTGAGGTTTACGTCCGTGCCGGTGGTGGAGGCGACGGTGAAGGTACCGGTGTGCAGCTTGTTGGGCACCCACTCCGTCTTCGTCCGGCCGAACCCGGCCTTCGTCAACTGCTCCCCGGCAGCGGCGGGGGTGGTGGCGATCCGGACGGGAGTGACGTTCGAACCGACCTTGGTGCTGAGCCTGACCAGAGTCAGGTCCCGGTCGGGGTGGGACACGAGCGTGAGAGCTTGCTGGACACTGCCGCCGGTTTCGGTCAGGTCATTACGGCCGACGGTGACGGTGGTGGCGACAGCAGGCTTGCCAGCTGTGGAGATCCCGGCGGCGGTGAAGCAGCTCTTCGCGGTCAGAACCCACTGGGGGTCGACGAGCGCACCAGTGCAGGAGGACTTCTCCCCGACGACGATTTTCGCGGTGAAGTTCAGCTGTGCCGGGGCGTCGGTTCCGGTCAGGGCGGTGGCGGGCGTGGCCAGAGTGGTGGCCGCCATGGTGAAGGCCATGAGGCTCATTGCCGCGACGGTACGCGGGCGTCTTGCAGACAACTATCTGTTCCTTAGAAGGGCGGGACATGTGGCGCTGCACGCTCATTTCCCGCTGCTGTGGACGGAGACGAAAAGGCGGGGGCAGTTGGTGACGCGGAGGTCGACAACCGTGGATCGCGCCCCACCGAGCGACTCGCCGAAGGGCTCGTAGTCGTTAGACTCGGCCTTGATGACGGCCTACTGACCGTTAGCCGTGCTGGTGGCGGTCATGGTGCGTGGCTCAGGAGACGAGGTCGTAGAACTCCTTCATGATCTTGGAACCTACGTCCACGGTGGTCTTGGCCACGGGGACCAGTACACTTTCAGCCTTCACTGGCAGGCGTGCAGCGGAGAATCCGCCCCGGCCACGCGAGAGCAGACTGAGAGCGAAGCGGCCGGTAGATCCGATGAACTCCTTGCTCGTCCAGCCGTATTCGATGCCGTTGAAGACCGTGCTGAGCCCGGAGGCGGCGATGGAAATGCCGCTGAGCACGGTGGACACGGTGGCCAGGGCCGGGGCTGCCGGGAAGAAGACCATGCCTACCAGACAGCCGACCGAGCCGATGGCCGCCAGGCCGCTGCTGACCTCGAAAGCGTCAGCCCACCAGCCAGCGTCTGTCCACCAGTCTTCCTCGCCACCCGTACCGTTGGGGTTGACCTTGTTGTTCTGCGGAGTGTCGGCGGGGTTGTGCTGCTTCTCCTTGTTCTCGAGTGCCTCTTCCGCAGCCTTACGGGCCATTTCGATCAGCTCTTGCTGTCGCTTGACCACGGCGATGCGGCGGGCCTGTGAGGCTGCTGCAGCTGCCTCACTGGCGCTCTTCCCAGCGCTGAGTGCCGAGCTGTGCGCGGCGGCGGACGAGGCCCGTGCCGAGCGGGCTGAGGTCAAGGCGCTGCGGGCAGCATCGAGGGCCTTGTTGGCGGAGTAGTTGGCGGCCCTGGCTGCTCCCTGGGCAACGTTCGCTGCAGCCCTGGCCTTGTCGGCCTGTGCCTGCGCGTCGTTGGCGGACTTCTCAGCGGCGTTGGCGTTGTTGTTGGCCTCTGTGGCGTATCCCGAGGCCCTCTCCTGGGCCTTGATGGCCTTATCTGCCCACTGCGAGGCTTCGGTAGCAGCGTTGCGTGCGTCGGCGGCGGCCTTGGACGCGCGGGCGGCGTCGCGCTGCGCTTCCTGGGCGATCTTGGCGGCTGCGGAGATGGCTGCCTGGATTGCCGCGGCGTGGCTGGCCGAGTCAAAGTCGAGCTGAGCGGTCTTGAAGCACAGGACCTCGACGAAATGCAGCTTCATCCAGGTCGGGCCGGCGAGGGCCACTTCGCCGAAGGCCTTGGTGTAGGGCCCTCCGGTGTGGATGAGTGATGCGATCTTGACCTGGGCGTCTTCCTCAATGGCGCGTCCGAGGTCCTCGTCGAAGAACTTCTGCAGGGCTTCCGGCGTGTTGATCCTCAGGGCGTTGTCGGCGGCCTCCTTGACCGCGGCCCCGGGCCCTTCGTTCAGCAGCCGGAAGATGAGGACCCTGTTCTCCTCGGCCCGGCGCTTCATGATGCCGCCGGTGGTGAAGTCGCCTTCGGCCTGGTCGCTCCCGCTCGCCAGGACCTGGGCTGCTCCGTCGGCGACTGCGGGGCTGGAGACCTGGGCGAGGTACAGGATGGTCTCGCGGTCGTCCTGCGCCTGGGCCAGGGCGCGGTCGAGGTCGATCCAGGACAGGACGTCGTACTCGGAGCCCGCGAGCGCGAACTGGGCCGCCTCACGGGTCCAGGTGCCCTTGGAGTCCAGCAGAGCGACCGCTGCCTTGCGCCCGTAGGTGGTGGCGAGCTCGTAGTCCTGTGCGGCCAATGCCTGTTCGGCCTTGCTGATCAGGTCCTTGGTGGCTTGGCTGGTCTGCTCGGCCTGGGTGCGCTTGTTCAGCGCGGCAGCACGCTGGGCTCTGTCGAGAGCGGCCAGTTCCTTGGCCTCCTCCAAGGCCTGCTTGCGGTCTTCCTCCAGCGAAGCCCACTCCGCCTCGCGTGCCTTATTGGCGACGGTGACGGCTTGGGTGACAGTCTTGGTCGCCGTGTCCGCAGCCTTGACGGCCTCGGCGGCGTGTGCGGTCGACTTGTTCGCGTAGTCGATGGACTGACCGGCGAATTTGACAGCGTCCTCGGCAGCCTTGGCCGCCTCCTCGGCGTGACGTGCTGCGGAGTTGGCTGCGTCACGTGCATCTCGGGCGGCCTTCGCGGATTCGTTGGCGAGGGCTTGGGCGGTGGAGGCCGCGTTAGTGGCCTGGTTCGCCGCCGTGCTGGCGATGGAGGCCTGCCGCTGCGCTTCAGCTGCTTCCGACTGGGCAATACCGGCGGCGGTGGCCGCCTGGGCGGAGGCCTTGGCCGCGGTGGCGGCCTCACGCGCGGCGGACGCGGCACTGCCGCCTGCCGAAGCGGCAGCGGCGGAGGCGGCGCCGGCCTGGTCAGCGGCGGCGGCCGCGCTCTTGGCCTTGGCCGCAGCGTTACGCGCGGCGACCGCGGCATTCTTCGCTGCTTCGGCCTTGGTGGCGTCCTTGGATGCGGCGATGGCTGCGTTGTAGGCCGCAGAGGCGGCGAACCCGGCCACTGCCGCAGCCTGGGAGGCGCCCGTGGCGGCTCGGGCGGCTCGGCGGGAAGCTTCCACGGCCGTACTCGAGGCACGGATGGCGATACGGGCGGCGTCAGCCGCCCCGCGGGCGGCAGCAGCGGCCTTGTGAGCCGCCTCACCGGACAACTTCACGTCATTCTTGCCCGCCTCCGCTTCCGCCACGGCCTTCTGAGCCGCCTCCTTGGCCCGTTCGGCAGCGGTCTGGGCTCGCTGGGAGGCCTCGACGGCGAGGTCGGTGCTCGCCTGGGCCCGCTTGCCCTCACGCTCGACGACTGCGACGAGCTCCTTGATGGTGGCCTTCTCCAGGTCACGGGCACGGGCGAGGTGCTGCCCGATCTCCAGGAACCAGCCGAGGTCGGTGTCCGTGCCCTTCAGAGCGCGGTCGGCGTACTTGGTCACCTCCGGGCCCGCTCCGAACATGATCGTCGCGATTTCGACCCGCATGTCCTCGCCATCGGCCTTCCAGCGGCCTTCGATGATGAAGCGTTCCAGCGCCTGGTCGGTACCCGCGTCTATCGCGGCCGTACCTTCACGCCTGACGGCCCGGCCACCGACATTGATGACTGCGGCGGTGGCCACCCGCAGGTCTTCAGTTACGGCCGGCTTGTAGCCGCTCTGTATGAAGGTTGCAATGGCCGCGTCTCCGCCGAGCAGGGCCGCAGTCCCCTCACGCCGCATGCCCTTGCCTGCATTGGCCATGTAGGCAAGGGCCGTAACCCGGTTGTCCTCCGCGGTGACCTTGGCCAGCTTCTCCGTAAGGAACGTGGTCACTTCGGCATCCGTACCGGACAGGGCCTGGGCAGCTAGGGCACGAGTTCCCCTGCCGCCGGAAAGCCACGCGGTCAGGGCCTTGGCGCGGTCGGTGTCGGGCAGTGAGATGGGGGTGTTGCTTGTGGCGGCTCGGGCTGGCTTCGAGAGAGGGATAGGCAGGGCCGCGGTGGCGGTGGCGGCGGCCAGCACTCCGAGGAGGCGGCGTCTGCTCATGAAGGTCATCTGCATGGGTATTCCTCAAGGAGGCAGGCTGATAGGAGAGTTGGCGAGGCTGCTTGCACCCCGCTGCCTGGGCCAGAAGTGCGGGTGCGGCTCGGGTGTCTTGGCGCGAGACCAGGGTGTTGGTCCTGTCGGTGCTGCTGAGGGCGGGTTCAGCGTCATTCAGCACCACAGGACAGGGGAGCTGCACGAAAGGATCGGATAATTTACTCTCCGATCAACTCTCCGACTCACTGTGTGTGCTTGAAAAGTCGGCACGCCAGCGAATCCCTCCCCTTGGTCACTGCCATCCTAGCGCCGCGTCGCCGCGAAGCAAACACAATACCCATACTGCCCGAGCGGTCATCGTTCGGAATCAGTGAATCCTGCCGTGATCATCCAGACATCTAACCTTAATCAATCTGTCATCCCTGTCGATACAACCTTTGTAGATTGAGATTTCAGTGCACTGAATCCCTCGCTAAAGACCTTCCGTGCAGGGCCGTGTGCGCCCGTTTTGGTCTTATATCGACTATATGAGTAATTTATCCGTATGGACATCTGGCCAGGTCAGGGCTGTAATCGATGCGGGGGGTGATCTTCGCCGTGAGCGCAGCGAAATGCGTTCAATCCCCTGGGTAGCGCGCTAAAAGCGCATGCTTGTACATGTATCAGTACCTCATTGCGCCGCATAGAGTCACCCGTCAGAAATAGAAATCGGGGCAGTCTTTGTGTTCATGCAATGCTTTAGAGCACCCTTTGGAGCTTCAGTGAAGAACTCTCTGCGCGCCTTCGCAGTAGGCTGCGCGACATTGGCCGTAGCCTCGTTTCTGGTAACCGCCGGAAAGGGTAGCGATATTGCGGCGGTGCCCGTTGCAGGCGAGGGCCCGGGGTACGCGGTAGAGACCCATGAGTATCCGCTGGCCAATAAGATTCTTGCCGAGAAGAACATCACTCTCAAGCGTGGAGACGGCCACATCACCTTGGCTGACTGCGCCAGCGAGTCCGGTCTCCTGGAGGTCTGGGCACGCAGCAGGGAGACGATCTGCTTCAAGGTCACCGGCAACAGCGGCTGGCTGACTCTGGAGATCCCTGCCGTCTATGGCATCCGGGGAAGCACGACGCAGACGGCCAAGGTCGACATGACGGTGGGGACGGAAGAGAAGTCCTTCGATGTGGCCAAGGACATCTTCACGCCCGTGGGCGAGAGTGCGGACGAGCAGGGCCGCGACCACCTGCTTGTTGAGATCAGGACCTCTAAGTAACCGTCGCGGACAAGACGGCCCGAGGCCTCCCCGTGCCGGAGGAGCCTGACAAGCGACCACGCTAAAGGTTGCCCCGTAACTCCAGATACCGCCTGTCAGTGTCCGGTTCGACCTGCTTAGCCGGCTCCAATTGAGGCCGCAAGTCGGGGCGTAACCAGACAAGCTGATCTGTCTATGGTGACCCACCAGCCTTCGCCCTGAGTTACGGGACAACCTTTAGCCGGGTGGTCAACCCATTGGGTATAAAGCCCTTCAGGGGGGCGGCTCGCATCGACCTGAACCGCTGCTGCGGCCGATCACAAACATCCTTGCCATACCAGCCGAGCCGCCCGCAGTCCAGGCCGACATCTAACTGTCGCGGTCGTGTCCGCTCCCACCGGAGCGCCCCCACTCCATGGAGTTGGAGCGGGAGCCCCAGCCGGAACTGGAGGACTACCAGGTTTGCCATCACCTGGTACCGAAGCCTGCATTAAGGGCGAAGCCACCCCGGCAAAGAATCATGATGAACCGCTGGCTGTCGCCCTTGGTTGAAGGGTGGCGGCTGAACATGCTGGAGCGCGACCGCCCCGCAACCCGCGCAATGCAGTGCCTGTGACACCAAGGTAAACCCGCAGTTGACCATCGTCTCGTGCGATGGGAATGAGGCAGCCGCCATGTGTAACCCGGGTCCAGGCCACGGACGAACGCGACCTGAAGTTTCACACCCACCCCATCTCTCCCGGGAACCCGCCCCTCACCCTGATCCGCTGACCGTGCCCCGACTTCCTCACTTTCCCTTTCCGGAGAACTACACATGTCACCACTCAACAACAGCGTCAGAGCCTCAGTCCTCGTCGGTGCCGCCACCGTGCTCGCCACCGCCGCCACCGTTCTTCCCGCCGGCGCCATCGACGGCCCCGACGCCCCGGCGCAGCTGAACTTCACCGCGAAGATCAACGTCGGGGACAAGACCGCCTGCACCGGCACTCTCGTCTCGCCCCGCTGGGTCCTGACCGCGAAGAGCTGCTTCAGCGCCGCCGGCATTCCCGTCACGGGCAAGCCCACCGTCGCCACCACTGTCACCGTCGGCCGCGTCGACCTGGCGCAGACGACCGTCGGGACCACCCGGGCCGCGGCCGAGCTCGTCCCGCATGCCGGCCGGGACCTGGTCCTGGTCAAGCTCGTGACCGGCGTGGCCGGTGTGAAGCCGGTCGCCCTGGCCTCCACCCCGGTGACCGCCGACCAGGCCGTCACCACCGCCGGCTTCGGCCGCACCAAGACCGAGTGGGTCCCCAACAAGCTGCACACCGGCGCGTTCACCGCCACCGGCGACAGCTCGGCGGACGTGGCGCTGACCGCCACCGGCGACGCCGCGATCTGCCAGGGCGACGCCGGCGGTCCCGTCCTGCGCACCAACGGCACCACCCAGGAACTGGTCGCCGTCGCCAGCCGGTCGTGGCAGGGCGGCTGCCTGGGCACCGACCCCGCCGAGACCCGTACCGGAGCCGTCGCCACCCGCGTCGACGACATCCGCACCTGGATCACCAACACCGCCAACCTCGTCCCCGGTGACATGACCGGTGACAACAAGCCCGACCTCGTCGCGGTCGAGGACACCGGGAAGCTCTTCATCTACCCCGGCACCGGCACCGGCGCGCTCGGCGCCCGGATCCAGATCGGCACCGGCGGCTGGAGCGGCGCCTCGGTGGCGCACCGCGGTGACTGGACCGGCGACGGCATGGAGGACATCGTCGCCATCGTCGGCGGCGAGCTGCTGGTCTACCCCAACCGCGGTGACGGCACCCTCGCGGCCCCGGTCAAGATCGGCACCCTGCCCACCAGCGCCCAGATCGTCGTTCCCGGTGACGTCAACAAGGACGGGCACCCCGACGTCGTCGCCGCCTACGACAACAAGCTCTACCTGTACAACGGCACCAGCGGCGCCAAGCCGGCCGTCTCCGCTCCCATCACCATCGGCACCGGTGGCTGGGGCGTCATGGACCTCGCCGCGCCCGGCGACGCCAACAAGGACGGCCGCGTCGACCTGCTGGCCCGCGACACCCGCGACGGCATCCTGTACCACTACGCCGGACTGCCCGACGGAAAGAACTTCAGCGAGCGCACCGAGTACGGCCGCGGCTACACCACCTCCTTCCGGCCCCTGATCGCCGGTGCCGCCGACGCCGACCGCAACGGCGTCGCCGACACCTGGACCACCACGAACGAGGGCACCCTGAGGTTCTACAAGGGCGGCGCCGACATCCACGGCCCGATCGACGGCCCGAGCATCGAGGTTGGCAGCGGCGGCTGGGGCACCATCCAGTCCATCAGCTAGCCAGCAGCGCCTTACATCTCGTGCTTCGCAGTTCACCCCCGTTGCCCTCACGCAGGGAACGGGGGTGACCCACACGAGGTCCAGGGAGGGGAGCTCTGCGGCTTCCTAATCCGGCGCGCAAGCCTGGTTGCGCTAGGGAGGATGCTGAGCCACGTTCCAGTGGAGCGTGCCGGACAACGGATCATTCAGGGATTGCGCACATCGGGCTCCCCGCTGGATCGGCCATACCTGTACGGGCGCCTCACCTCCACCAGGCAGAAGACCCGGACTCCCATCCGTCTGGACGCCAAGCTCCTGGATGCTGTGACCGTCAAGACGCCTAAGGCAGGTTACGGGTGGTCACGCGGCGCGATGTCCCACCCATCTACCCCAACAGAAGAGAGATTTGACAAGTATGCACAGAACACGTCCGCGAGCCGTCATCCGGCTACGCGCGCGGTCAACCGTGCTCGCAGTACTGACTGCGGTAACACTGGGACTCACCACAACCGGGGTGGCCTCGGCGCAGTCAGCCGCGACAGCATCCGGGCGAATGGGGAGCACAGACCAAGCCGATGCTACGTCGTCCGTGATCACGCCCGGCAACCTTCCGAAGAAATCTGCAGAGCGCTGCGAGCCCGTCGAGACAGGGTCGAAGGAGCGCAAAAGAGGAGCGGTCGAAGCCTGCGTGAGCTTCAGTCCCTCCCCGGCCCGGTTTGCCGCCGCGCCCCGGACCGCTGCCGCGCAGACACTGACGGCAGGTGCCAGCTGCTCGGTCAGCGGTGTCGGCAACTATTCCTACGAGCGCTTCTCGTACTGCGTGAGCGGCCTGAATGTCCTCTACATCTTGCGTGACGGCAACGGTGTGGAAATCGGACGAGGCACGCTGGAGGTCGCCACCAGTGCGTCACTGCCTGCCAGCGGTACGACATGGAGCGAGCAGGTCACTGTAAAGATGACTGAGGCTCGGGGTGACGTCATTGCCCTGAGTGCCAAGTTCCGGGCTGCCTGCACCGCCGGCTGCAAAGTGACGAAGGCGGCACCTTGGTTCACCGGCAACCTGACGCTGGGACAGTCCCTCACCGGCTCTGTGACGTACTCTTCGGCCCCCGCCGCTGGCGCCGTCGCGGAATTCGACACCTCGTACCAGATGTATGTGACCGCTCCCGGTGCCACAATCACCGATCCGAACGCTTCGTGGAACAACCCCCGCAAGATTCGCTGTGACGACGCGGTGGGAGACGCCGGGGCCCCCTCATCGCCCGGTTGCGTCATCCCATCGGAAATGGCTGTCGTGCCGATGAAGGCCCAGAGTTCGGATGCCGGTGGCGCAATCGCCGCCTACCAGTGGGCTCAGCAGAATCTCAACGATGGTTGGGGGAAGACCAAGCCGCTGACTCGGCAGAAGAGCGGTATCGCCGACCGTTCAAGCCGAACCTGCGGAACGTTCGTCGCCAGGGATGACCTCGTCGAGAACGACACGTGTGGCGGGTTCCCCATTGCTGAAGTCAAGGAAGGAGGCGTCGACGGGGCCCGCTGTGTCGAGCTCGTCCCCAATGCCAGCAGCGGCGGCTGGGACACCTATGTCCTCGGCAACAGCCTGGACCTCGACCCTGCTGCTCCCTGCGTGCGGGCCCACCTCTTGCCAGCTGACAAACAGTTCGCTGGCCAAAAGCTGGCTGAAGGCTTCCGGAGCCAGCGGGTGATCGACGCGGAGCAGTTCAAGCTGGACATCAGCACGCCGACCCAGGCGGCGCAGGCCGCATGTCTGCAGAATCGGCCGGCCGGATCAGTTCCTTCCGGTACTGGGTGGCGCAAGAACACCACGAAGCCGGTCGCCCATGTGAACAAGATGATCACCCCGAAGGGCCCGGCCGGAACCCGGCCATCCTTGGCTCAGGCCTGCCTCGGCAAGACGCCTGGGAAGGGTAAACCGGCCTCGGGCAACATCACCGGCTGGCTGGATGCCCAGAAGTTCCGCGACGACTTCTCTCCTGGCACCTCGCAGGCCCGTTGCCACCTGATCGCCAACATCCTCGGCGGACCGGGCCAGATCGAAGACGGTGGGCAGGACAACCTCGTCCCCTGCTGGCAGGTGGGCATGAATACCGGAACGCCCAGCATGAGGACGTTCGAGTACGAGGCGCAGGAAGAGGTGAAGAAGAGCAGCTTCGGGCAGAACGATGCGATCCTCTACCAGGTAAATCCTGTCTACCGGGATGACACGAGCACGATTCCGGTGGGAGTGACCATGAGCGCTACCATCCAACGGGCTAACGGTACGACGGAGGAGCTGTTCCCCAGCGTCTACGTCCCCAACAGCCAGAAGGATACTGGGCAACTCAACCTCGGAAACTAACTAAGACAGCGCCATCGGGAGCCAGCATGCCTTACACCACACCGCCACGACCATTCGACGTGGCGGCGCTTTTCCCAAAGCTGGCCCCACTGGCCCGCACAGCCACACGACTGCATCCCCGTCCCGGATCCCCCACACCGCACAACAGCTCTGTCGGCGGGCCGTTGCTCTGGCCCGCCGACGAGCCCTGGCCGCACTGCGAAGCACCGCATGAGCGGGGAAGGGCCAGACGACCCCTCCTCTCACCGGACGACATCCGGGCGTGGCGGCGGCACCGGAGGGAATGCGAAGAGCGGCGGCGTCTTGACCCGCAAGGCCCCTGGGCCACGCCCGAGGAACTAGCCGTGGAGAAACAGATCCTGGCTGGCCGCCCCTGGCCTGAAGGCCCGATCGCCATGCTGCCCATCGCTCAGCTGTACCTACGCGATGTCCCGCTGCTTCCCCGTCCCACGCAGTCCGAAGCGGATCTGCTCCAGGTGCTCTGGTGCCCCTTCGATCATCCTGAGCACCCCAAGACGGCCTTGTTCTGGCGTTCGGCCGTCACTGTGACCAAACCTCTGACCACACCGCCTGAGCCGCCAGCCGTCCGGTTCGAGACCTACCTACCAGAACCGTGCCTGCTCACACCTGAAACGGTTACCGAATACCCCAACTATTTGGAGCTGAGCCAGGAACTCCAGGAGCAACTGGGAGACCTCAGTCAGTGGCAGACTGCCGCCGGCCCGGCTCTGGACAGCTCCTACCGGATCGCCCCCCATGAGCGCTATATGGACATGCTGTCCGTAGCCCCTGGCTGGAAGACCGGCGGCTGGACCCGGTGGGGTCTCACCGATCCCACCCCCCGGCCTTGCCCCGAATGCGGCCGCGATACTGAACCCCTGTTGACAATCGCCACCACCGAATGGGACAGCAGTGATAGCTGGATCCCTGAAGAAGAACAGACCAACCCCACTCGGCTCCTCCCCGGCACTCCTCCAGCGAATTTCACCATGATCGACATTGCCAGCGGCTATGACCTACAGCTCCACACCTGCCCGGCATCCCCGAACCACCCACACATCGAACTCATCCAATGAGCCTCTTTCATCCTGTCTTTGTGGGATGAAATGGCAGGTCAGCAGGGGTATGTGACGAGGCGAGGATCCTGGGCGTTGCGGTGGTGTTCTCTACGCACCACGCATCGTCCGAGGAGCCTCGCTCGGTCCCGTATCGTGCCATGGTCGACGTCCCGCATGAGCTGGTTGAGCATGTTTCCTGGCTCATCTACGCACGAAGGTGTGAACGCCGTTCGCGGTGGCGGAAGCCGGGCTGCTTCCAGCAGACCCTGCTTGCGCCGATGCGCCTGCGCAAGAGCGAGACGCTGCACATTCCGGCAGCCGGTTTCGGCGTCTCGACAGCCACGGCCTGGCGCTACGTCGACCAGACCCTCAACATTCTCGCGGCATGGGCGCCGGGCTTGCGCGAGGCCCTGACCGGCCTGGGCGAGGCGACTATGGCGTCGTCGACGGGACCCTGATTCCTATTGACCGCATCGCTGCCGACGAACCGCACTACTCGCAAAAACACCGCAAGCGCAGCCGTGAACGTGCAGGTCATCGCCCGTCCCGACGGCACACCGCTGTGATCTTCCCGTGCGACACCCGGCTGAACCCATGACCTGACTGCCGCCCAGGACCACGGCATCGTCCAGGCCTGCCGGACCCGGCAGATCCTCGTTCTCACGGACCGCGCCTATCAGGGCGCCGGCGCCACCGTCCGCACTCCGTACAAGAACCACCGCGAACAGCCCGAGCACTACCAGCAGTACAACCGCGACCACGCCCCTCTGAGAACTGCCGGTGAACGCGTCTTCGCGCAGCTGAAGTCCTGGCGCGTCCTCCGCCGAGCCCTATGCCCCACCCGCCGCATCAGCACCAGCGTCCAAGCCACCCACACCCTGCTGACCTGCAGCTATCCAGGATGAAAACGGCTCAGTCGGCTTGTATTCTGCATTCATTCAGCGATCGGACGATCACGCACATGAGCATGGGCTGCGGGGCGGATGTCCAGGGGTGGGAGTGCAGGAGTTTCGATGAACGACGTATATCCGGCACAAGATAAAAAACTGGACCTTTCGGTCGGCGCGCGGGTCATCATCGGGATTGTCCTGGCCGCATTCGGGATCATGGGTGCCTGGCACTACCACAACGCTCCCGGCCGAAGTGCTCAGCCGCGCACGGAGTTCACCGCGAGCAACCCACCCGCCGGTCTGCCCGCCGCCCTCACCACCGGCCAGCGCCTCCACTGGTCCCCTTGCACCTCGCCGCCCAGCGCGCGTACGGGCTACGACTGCGCCACGATGAAGACGCCTCTCGACTACCGGAAACCAGACGGCAGGGCGATCGATATCGCCCTGATCCGCCGCAAAGCCACTGGCCCGAACGCCCAGCGGATCGGCTCGCTCGTCTTGAATTTCGGCGGCCCCGGTGCGTCCGGCATAAGCGGATTGCCCGAATTCCTCGGTCAGTACGAGCCGCTTCTCGACCGCTACGACCTGGTCTCCTTTGACCCGCGCGGCGTCGGCGCGACCATCCCCGTGCGCTGCGGGAAGACGGCGAACGACACTGGCTACGACGGGTCCGACGCCTGCGCCAAGCACTCCGGGGCGCTCCTTCCGTATATCGCAACCTCGCACACGGCACGCGACCTCGACCTGATGCGTTATCTCCTCGGCGACGAACGGCTGCACTACTTCGGTGTCTCGTACGGAACGGAACTCGGCGCGGTCTACGCCCACCTGTACCCGTCACACGTCGGACGCCTCGTCCTCGAAGCGCCTATCGATCCGACCATGGATCGCAACGAGAAGCAGATCTCGCAGGTCAAGGCGGTTCAGGCGGCGTTCGACCGTTTCGCCGCGCACTGCGCGGCCCATATCCGTCCCTGTCCCACCGGCGGAGGGCCCCAGGAAGCCGCACGACGCATGGCACGTCTGGCCGACCGCCTGAAGAAGAAGCCTGCTCCGGCCGGCAACGGAAGGACTCTCGACGCCGACGACCTCGCATATGCCGTCAGCGACCATCTCAGTCTGGGCACAGATGGCTGGCCACCACTCGCCAAGGCCCTCACCGCGCTGATGGACCACAACGACGGCGGTCCACTGAACGAAGGCGCGGACGACACCGGCTCCGCCGACCGCGCGGCAACCTCGCCCGACAACAGCCGTGCCGCCCAGACCGCGATCACCTGCGCGGACTCCAGCCTGCGTGACACCGAACGCCTCGAGAAAGACGAGGCCCGCGTCAAAGCCGCTTCACCCGTCTTCGGCGCAGCCTGGTCCACCAGCGTCTACCTCTGCTACGGCTGGCCGTTCGACGGCGAGCGCACCACCCCTCAGGTGAACGCCGACGGCGCGGCCCCCGTTCTCGTGGTCGGCGGCACCGGCGATCCCGTTACGCCCTATCCCGGCGCCCGCCACATGGCCCGCGCCCTGGGCGACGGTGTCGGCATACTCCTGACGGCCAAGGAAGAGGGCCATGGCACATACCCTTACAACCGCTGCGTCACAAAAGCAGTCAACACATACCTCCGCACGGGCCACACCCCGGCCGTGGGAACGGTATGCCAGGGCAACATGTCCTGAAGTCCGCACAAACTCGACGAGCCGCCTTCAAATACACCGGCTCACCCGCAAGGGCTCCGGGTGTGTACCGCCTGTTCTCGGCAATACGTTTTACTGATCGTCTCAGAATGAAGTTCGTAGGCGTCGCAAGCAGATGATGCTGTAGGTGGGTTGGAGTAGGCCGAGGTGGATATCGGTGCATGAGGCTGATCCCTTGGAGTGGGCACCCTGAAAATGGATTCTGATCCAGGAAGGGATGCCCAGTGGGACGCAAGTCTCCTTATCCGGAGGAGTTCAGGAAGGGCGCAATCGCGTTCTACCGAGCCGCGGTCGGGAAGCGGACCTACGCGGCCGTGCCAGGATGCAGTGACCCGGGCGGCGAGGTGGATGAGCTGGCCCGGCTGCGAGCGGAGAACGTCCGGCTGCTGAAGGCTGAGAAAGAGTGGAGCCTCGAGCGGGAGATCCTGCGTCGGGCGGCCGCGTATTTCGCTCGGGAGGTGAAGTGAGCCCTCGCCGCTGGGACTTCATCTCCGACCACCGCGCCGAATTTGGCGTCAGGCGGATCTGCCGGGTGCTCGGTGTGTCCCGCGCCGGCTTCTACCGCCATCTGGCCACCGGGCGGGCCCGTGCCGAGCTCCGGGCCGAGGATAAACGGATCGTGGCCGAGATCCGCGCCATCCACACCGAGCACGATGGCGCCTATGGTGCCCCGCGCGTCCATGCCGGGCTGTGGGCGAGGGGGCGGCGGATCAACCGCAAGCGTGTGACCCGGCTGATGCGGGTCCACCACATCGTCGGTCGGCACCTGCGGAGGAAGAAGCGGACGACGATCGCGGACAAGGCCGCGCCGCCCGTGCCGGACCTGGTGATGCAGCGACATCATCTACATAGCCGTCGGCGCGACCTGACTCTACCTGGCCACGGTGATCGACATCTGCTCGCGCCAGGTTTGTGGGCTGGCCGATCGGAGACCATATGCGGACCTCGCTGGTCACCGACGCGATCGAGATAGCCATGGCCGCCCGCGGCGGCCAGATGAGCGGCTTCGTTTTCCACACCGATAGGGGCGCCCAGCCCGGCCGCTTTCGCCTACATTTACCGTCGGTACGGAATCCGCCGAAGCATGGGCTGGGTCGGCTCGAGCTACGACAACGCCCTGGCCGAATCGTTCTTCCAAAGCCTCAAATGAGAACTACTTCACGGACGCCGCTGGACCTCGAAGGCATAGACCCGGCTTGAGCTGTTCCGCTGGCTCTCGTACTACAACAGGCACCGTCGGCATTCCGCATTCGGCTACCTCACACCGGCCGAGTTCGAACTGTGGCTGATCACGTCACATAGTCTCTCATTCGCCGCATGAAACCCGGTGTCCGGTCCCGGGGACCAACCTCATACTGGCCCGACACCCTCGGCGGCTTCATAACCGCACCAGCTTGACCCTGGATGCCCCAGCGTCACCCTGGAAAGCCGAAGTCAGTAGGGTGTTGCGCATGACTAAGCACCGCACAGCCAGGACCAGCACAGGCCGAGGAGGGCGTTTTGCCCTTGTTGTGCTTGTTCTGGCCGTCCTGTGCGGTCTTGTCGCCGCCTATCTGGTGTACCGGAAGCCGTCGGCCGAGCCCCGCCCCGTGCCGGCCGCTCCGGCGAGGGGTGAATCGGTCGTCGTCGAGGACTTCTCCGAGGCGGGACTTCCCGACGGATGGAAGGCCGTCGAAGGCGACTGGAAGGTCGAGGACGGTCGGCTCGTCGGCGTTCCGGACGCGGATGGGCGGCCGAACCGCATCGTCTTCGGCCGTCACCTGACGGACTTCCGACTGGAGACGACGGTCCGCTTCGCGGAGGCGGGCGGACCGGGAGGAGCGGCACCCTGGGTGGCGCTCGGCCTTGACGTGCCCGCGAGCGGCACCGCCCCCTGGGCCGCGGGCCTCCTGCGCGGTGGCGCGGCCCCGGGCTTCCTGGAGTTCGCGCGGCGCACCCCCGGCCGTGAGGCCTGGGACGTCACCGACAAGTCCGTCCTTCCGGCAGCGGTCGGCGCCGACCGGGACGTGCGGCTCGCCGTCGAGGTGCGCGGGACCCGTGCCCGCTGGTTCTTCGACGGCCGCGAGGCGCTCCGTACCACCCGTGTGTCCCGGACCGCCGACGGCGGCCAGGCCCTGCTCGTCGACGGCGCCCGGGTCTCCTTCGACGACGTCAGGGTGGCGAAGGTCACCGAGAATGCCCTGCTCCGCCCGCCCGGCTCGCCGATGGCGGTGATCGGTCACCGGGGCGCCTCCTCCGCGGCGCCGGAGAACACGCTGATGTCCGACGAGGTGGCCCGCCGCGGGGGCGCCGAATGGATCGAGAACGACGTGCAGCCGAGCAAGGACGGCGTGCCGTACGTGCTGCACGACCCGGAGGTGGACCGGACGACCGACGGCGCCGGCCTGATCCGGTCGCTCACGGCTGCGGAGGTGGACGCCCTGGACGCCGGTTCCTGGTTCGGTCCCGCCTACGCCGGTGCGCGCGTCCCGACCCTCGCCGCCCAGCTGGACGACCTGCGCAAGCGCGGCGGGAACATGCTCCTGGAGATCAAGGGGCGGCACAGCCGCGCCGAGGTGGCCCGGATCGTGGAGGAGGTCCGCGATCACGGCATGACCGACCGCGTGGTCGTACAGAGCTTCGACGTCGACGCGCTGAAGCACACGCGCGAACTGGCACCCGAACTGCCCCTCGGCCTGCTGCGCGCCAAGCTGGACCCCGATCCCGTCGCCGTGGCCCGGGAACTCGGCCTGAGCGCCTACAACCCGCTGGCCACCGAGCTGCTCGCCCGACCCGACGTGGTGAAGGACCTGCACGCCGCAGGCGTGGCCGTGATGGTCTGGACGGTCGACGACGCGGCCCACTGGAGTGCGCTGGAACCCCTCGGGACCGACGGGGTCATCACGAATCGTCCGGCCGAGCTGTCGGGGTGGAACGCGGGCAGGCTCCACAGCCCCCGCTGAGCCGCGCCTCCAGCTCTCCTGAGAAGGCGGAAGCCCTGTCCCTGGCACAGTGAGGGGAGCCACCCAGAACGTATGGATGGCCGCCCCTACCTCCGGGCACGGGAAAGCCGTCTGAAGGAGGCTGCGGCGGGGCGCGGGACTTTAGACGTCGTTTCTTATGGCGTGATCGTTCGTTGTTCCATGCATGACGGATCTGGTGGAGCGGTTGGTGCCGGAGGAGTTGTGGGCATTGTTCCGGCGGGTGGTGCCGTCGACGGTGGTGATACGTCCGCAGGGAGGTGGTCGGCGCCGGGCGGGTGACCGTGAAGCCCTGGCAGCGATCGTCTTCGTGGCGACGTCGGGGTGCACGTGGCGGCAGTTGCCGCCGGTGTTCGGTCCGGCCTGGCAGACGGTCTACCGCAGGTTCGCCCAGTGGAGCCGGGACCGGGTCTGGGCCCGGCTCTACCGCGTGATCCTCGACGAGCTCGGGACTCGGGGTGAGCTGGACTGGTCGCGGTGTGCGATCGACTCGGTCAGTCTGCGGGCGGCAAAAGGGGGCCTTTGACGGGACCGAATCCGACCGATCGCGGCAAACTCGGATCGAAGATCCATCTGATCTGCGACCGTAACGGACTGCCCCTGTCCCTGGGGATCTCCGGCGCGAACATGCACGACAGCCAGGGCCTGGAGCCGCTCGTCCGCGGCATCCCGCCCATCCGCTCCCGCCGCGGGCCCCGCCGCCGACGCCCGGCGAAACTGCACGCCGACAAAGGCTACGACTACGACCACCTGCGCCGATGGCTGCGCAAGCGCGGCATCCGCCACCGCATCGCCCGCAAAGGCATCGAGTCCTCACAGCGACTGGGCCGACACCGCTGGGTCGTGGAGAGAACCGTTTCCTGGCTGGCCGGCTGCCGAAGGCTCCACCGACGCTACGAACGCAAGGCCGAACACTTCCTCGCCTTCGTCGGCATAGCCGC
>NZ_JBSHHY010000027.1:0-99189 GCF_053618675.1 Streptomyces sp. NPDC055632
GTACTGCAGGGGGGACCCTGTGGGAGAGTAGGACACCGCCGAACAATCATTGTGGGAAAGCCCCGCACCATCTGGTGCGGGGCTTTTCTGCGTTCCAGGGGGCCGGCGCGACCCCGTGCGCGGTGGTCCATCGGCTGACGGTAGGGTCAGGGGGCAACGTCGGCACCATCCCAGCAGGAGGCCCCCGGGTGGAGGTCCAGGAGACTCGCGTTCAGACCGACCGGGTCCTCACCATCCCCAACATTCTCAGCATGGCGCGCCTCGTCGGCGTACCGCTGTTTCTGTGGCTGATTCTCCGCCCCGAGTTCGGCGGCCCCAAGAGTGACGGATGGGCGCTTCTCGTCCTGGCGCTCAGTGGCGTCAGCGACTATCTCGACGGGAAACTCGCCCGACGCTGGAACCAGATCAGCAGCCTCGGCCGGCTGCTCGATCCCGCCGCCGACCGCCTGTACATCCTGTCCACCCTCGTCGGCCTCACCTGGCGGGAGATCCTTCCGCTGTGGCTGACCGCCGCCCTCCTGGCGCGCGAGGCCATGCTCCTCGTCATGGTGGGAATCCTCCGCCGGCACGGCTACCCGCCACCGCAGGTCAACTTCCTCGGGAAAGCTGCGACTTTCAACCTCATGTACGCGTTCCCGTTGCTGCTTCTCAGTGACGGAACGGGCTGGCTTTCGTCACTCGCTGAAGTTTTCGGGTGGGCCTTCGCCGGATGGGGTACAACTCTGTATTGGTGGGCAGGGATCCTCTACGTGGTCCAGGTCCGTCGACTCGTGAAGACGGATACCGAGGCCGATTGAGCCCGTTCCTTCTGTGTCGAGCAGCGTCGCCGGCAACAACGAGGACGTCCGCGGGCTACTGAGCGGACAGGCGAAGTCGGCAGGACCGTCATCTCTTGAAGGAGGACGCTTCCGACATGAAGGCCGTCGTGATGGCCGGTGGCGAGGGAACCCGTCTTCGCCCCATGACCTCGAGCATGCCCAAGCCTCTTCTGCCGGTGGTGAACCGGCCGATCATGGAGCACGTCCTGCGACTGCTCAAGAGGCACGGTCTCAACGAGACCGTCGTCACCGTGCAGTTTCTCGCCTCTCTGGTCCGAAATTACTTCGGTGACGGCGAAGAGCTCGGGATGGAGCTCACCTATGCCAACGAGGAGAAGCCGCTCGGTACAGCGGGAAGCGTGAAGAACGCCGAGGAAGCGCTGAAGGACGACGCCTTCCTCGTCATCTCGGGGGACGCGCTCACCGATTTCGATCTCACCGATCTCATCGCCTTCCACAAGGAGAAGGGCGCACTCGTCACGGTCTGCCTCACGCGGGTGCCGAACCCGCTGGAGTTCGGCATCACGATCGTCGACGAGGAGGGCAAGGTCGAACGCTTCCTGGAGAAGCCGACCTGGGGCCAGGTCTTCTCGGACACCGTGAACACGGGCATCTACGTGATGGAGCCCGAGGTGTTCGACTACGTCGAGGCCGACACCTCGGTCGACTGGTCGGGGGACGTCTTCCCGCAGCTCATGAAGGAGGGCAAGCCGATCTACGGCTATGTCGCCGAGGGCTACTGGGAGGACGTCGGCACGCACGAGAGCTATGTGAAGGCCCAGGCGGACGTCCTGGAGGGCAAGGTCCAGGTCGACATCGACGGCTTCGAGATCTCGCCCGGAGTCTGGGTCTCGGAAGGTGCCGAGGTGCATCCCGACGCCGTGCTGCGGGGCCCGCTCTACATCGGCGACTACGCCAAGGTGGAGGCCGGTGCCGAGATCCGCGAGCACACCGTCGTCGGCTCGAACGTCGTCGTCAAGAGCGGTGCCTTCCTGCACAAGGCCGTCGTCCACGACAACGTCTACATCGGCCAGCAGAGCAATCTGCGCGGCTGTGTGATCGGCAAGAACACCGACGTCATGCGGGCCGCCCGGATCGAGGACGGAGCCGTCATCGGGGACGAGTGCCTGGTCGGTGAGGAATCGATCGTGCAGGGCAACGTCCGGGTGTACCCGTTCAAGACGATCGAGGCCGGCGCGTTCGTCAACACCTCGGTCATCTGGGAGTCCCGGGGACAGGCCCACCTCTTCGGAGCGCGCGGGGTCTCCGGCATCCTCAACGTGGAGATCACCCCCGAGCTGGCCGTCCGCCTCGCGGGCGCGTACGCCACGACCCTGAAGAAGGGCTCGACCGTCACCACGGCCCGTGACCACTCCCGGGGCGCTCGCGCGCTGAAACGGGCGGTGATCTCGGCGCTCCAGGCCAGCGCCATCGACGTGCGGGACCTGGAGAACGTGCCCCTGCCGGTGGCGAGACAGCAGACCGCGCGCGGAAGCGCCGGCGGCATCATGATCCGGACCTCGCCCGGCGTGCCCGACTCCGTCGACATCATGTTCTTCGACGAGCGCGGCGCCGACCTCTCGCAGGGCGGCCAGCGCAAGCTCGACCGGGTGTTCGCGCGCCAGGAGTACCGGAGGGCCTTCCCCGGTGAGATCGGGGACCTCTCCTTCCCGGCGAGCGTCTTCGACTCGTACACCGGGTCGCTGCTGCGGAACGTCGACACCTCCGGGATCGCGGAGGCCGGGCTGAAGGTCGTCGTGGACGCCTCGAACGGCAGCGCCGGGCTCGTACTGCCCAGTCTGCTCGGGCGGCTCCAGGTCGACTCGCTGACGATCAACCCCGGTCTCGACGAGTCCAGGCCCACGGAGTCGGCCGAGAGCCGGCGGGCCGGGCTCGTACGGCTCGGGGAGATCGTGGCCTCGGCGCGGGCCGCGTTCGGCGTGCGGTTCGACCCCGTCGGCGAGCGGCTGTCGCTCGTGGACGAGCGGGGCCGGATCATCGAGGACGACCGGGCGCTCCTGGTCATGCTGGACCTGGTGGCGGCCGAGCGGCGCTCCGGACGGGTCGCGCTGCCGGTGACCACCACGCGGATCGCCGAGCAGGTCGCCGCGTACCACGGCACCCAGGTCGAGTGGACGACCACCTCGCCCGACGACCTCACCCGGGTCGGCCGGGAGGAGTCGACGATCTTCGGCGGCGACGGGCGCGGCGGGTTCATCGTGCCCGAGTTCAGCAGCGTCTTCGACGGGACTGCCGCCTTCGTGCGGCTGCTCGGTCTCGTGGCGCGGACGCAGCTCACGCTGAGCCAGATCGACGCCCGCATCCCGCGGGCCCACGTCCTCAAGCGGGACATCGCGACCCCGTGGGCCGTGAAGGGGCTCGTGATGCGCAAGGTGGTCGAGGCGGCGGGCAACCGCTCCGTCGACACCACCGACGGCGTCCGGGTGGTCGAGGCCGACGGGCGCTGGGTGATGGTGCTGCCCGACCCCGCCGAGGCCGTCACCCATCTGTGGGCGGAGGGCCCCGACGACACCTCCGCGCAGGCCCTGCTCGACGAGTGGGCCGCGGTGGTCGACAGCGCAGGTCGCTGACGTAGTCGCCCCGTCCGGTGGGGAGGTGCCCTCTGGGGTGCCTCCCCACCGGAGGGAGGGGCCATTCGGCGGTACGCCGTACGACGTGCGACGATGTGCGGCATGTCGCAGCAGCCCCCCGTTCGGAGCACCGGTTCACCACCGCCGCGACCGGACGCGTCCATGTCGCTGCTGAACAACGTGATCGACCACGCCCTCGACGACGGGTACGCCGAGGCGACCGCCCGGCGGGCCGCCGAGGGCGGTGGACTGCCCCGCAGCCTGCGGGCGAAGCTCGGCGTCGCCGCCGGCCTCCTGCTCGCGGCCGCCGTGGTCACCGTCGGCGCGGCCGAGGCGCGGGTCTCCGCGCCGGTCGTCGCCAAGGAGCGGCAGGAGCTGATCGACCGGATCGAGACGGAGTCCTCGGAGGCCGACGGCCTGGAGCAGGACGTCGAGCGGATCCGGGCCGAGGTCGGGGAGCGCCAGAGGCAGGCGCTCCAGGAGCACGGGGGCGACCAGGCCGAGCTGGTGGCGCTGCTCTCGGGGGCGACGCCGGTGCACGGCCCCGGGGTGAAGCTGGTCGTCGACGACGCCAAGGACACCGACACCGGTGGTGGCGGACCGAGGGAGAGCAGCGGTTTCTCCGACACGGGCCGGGTCCGCGACCGGGACATGCAGCGCGTGGTCAACGGGTTGTGGGAGTCGGGTGCCGAAGCGGTCGCGATCAACGGGCAGCGGCTGACGTCGCTGTCCGCGATCCGGGCCGCCGGCGACGCCATACTGGTCGACAACAAGCCGCTGGTGCCGCCGTACACCGTCCTCGCGATCGGGAACGGGCAGAAGCTGAGCACCGCGTTCCAGGACAGCGCCGACGGGCAGTACCTGCACGCGCTGGTGGAGAACTTCGGGATCAGGAGCAGCATCTCCGCCGAGGGCGACGTGCGCCTGCCGGCCGCGCCGAGCCTGACCGTACGTACCGCAGAGCCGAGGGGGGCCGGGGCGACGCCCTCCGGTCGGGCCACGGCCGACACAGGGAAGGGCACATCGTGATCGCCGTACTGGGCCTGATCGTCGGAGTGGTGGTCGGACTGTTGGTCCGCCCCGAGGTTCCGGCGGTGGTCGAGCCCTATCTTCCGATCGCCGTGGTCGCCGCCCTCGACGCGGTCTTCGGCGGGCTGCGGGCCATGCTCGACGGGATCTTCGTCGACAAGGTCTTCGTGGTCTCCTTCCTGTCCAACGTGGTCGTGGCCGCGCTGATCGTCTTCCTCGGCGACAAGCTGGGCGTGGGCGCGCAGCTGTCGACCGGTGTGGTCGTCGTCCTCGGCATCCGGATCTTCTCCAACGCGGCCGCCATCCGGCGCCACGTCTTCCGGGCGTGAGGCCGATGAGCGAGAACCCGCAGGACCCGCGGAGCCCCCAGGACCCCCAGAGCCCGCAGAAGCCTCGGAGCCCTCGGGCTCCGCAGAGCCCGCAGGGCCCCCGGAGGCCCCGGGGGCCGGAGGAGCGGCGGCTTCCCGGGGACCCCGACGTGCCCGAGGGGGCCCGGGCTCCGGAAGGACCCGCGGCGCCCCGGGGGCCCGGTGTGCCCGACGTGCCCGAGGACGTGGACACCCAGGTCTTCCGGAAGGTGGAGAAGCATCCGCCCGCCGCCCACCCCCACCAGCACCGGAAGCCCACGGGCGGGGGCGCGCCCGGCGCGGTTCCCGACCTGCCCGCGGCGTCCGGGAGGCCTGACGTCCCCGGGAGGCCCGTCGCGCCCGGAAACCCCGCCGCGTCCGGAAGCGCGGACCGGGGCGTACGGAAGCCCGTGACGCCTCCTCCCGCGGCCGAGGCGCCTCCGGTGGCCGGAACGCCCGCCGAGGCACCTCCCGTCGCCGAGCCGCCGGCCCCGTCCGCCCGGGACGAGCGGGGCGGGCGGCGCAGGCTGGTCTCCGCGCTGTGGCCGCCCCGGGTGACCCGGGCCCAACTCGTCGTCGCACTGCTCCTGTTCGGCCTCGGGCTCGGCCTGGCCATCCAGGTCTCCTCGACCAGTGACAACAGCGCCCTCCGGGGCGCGCGCCAGGAGGACCTGGTGCGGATCCTCGACGAGCTCGACGACCGCACACAGCGCCTGGAGGACGAGAAGGCCCGTCTGGAGAAGCAGCGTTCCGAGCTGGAGTCCAGCTCGGACCAGGCCGAGGAGGCGCGCAAGCAGACCCAGGAGAAGGAGCGGCAGCTCGGCATCCTGGCCGGCACGGTCGCCGCCGAGGGCCCCGGCATCACGCTGTCCGTCGGCGACCCCACCGGCGCCGTCGAGTCGGACATGCTGCTCGACGCCATCCAGGAGCTGCGGGCGGCGGGCGCCGAGGCGATCCAGGTCAACGGTGTCCGGGTGGTGGCGGACAGCTACTTCACCGGCAGCGGTGACGACATGCGGATCGATGGAACGCAGGTGGCCGCTCCGTACGTCTTCAAGGTCATCGGCAAGCCGGAGGATCTCGAGCCCGCGCTCAACATCCCCGGCGGTGTCGTGCAGACCCTCGAGAAGGAGCAGGCCACGGTCACGGTGGAACGGTCGCCGAAGATCGTCGTCGACGCCTTGCGACCTGCGAAGCGGCCTGACTACGCTCAGTCGTCCTCGCAGTGAGGAGGCGTACGAGGGGGGTCCCGCGACAAGGGCAGGGCCTTGCGGGGGGTCGGCGCATCACAACGGTGGTGCGTGGTGGAAACTGTCCGGAGGATACGGACGTTGTGAAGGTGTCCGGGTCGGCAGGTGTGATGGATCTCGGTTCGTCCTGCCCCACGGGCGGGTCTGTTTCGGTCAAGGGGAATCGCCCGTGAAGTTGTTTGCGAAGTTGTTCGGCAAGAGCGCACGCGAGGACGGCGGCAACGCCAGGCACCGCGCGCCGCGCCACGCCCAGAGTGAGGAGCAGGGCGGCGAGCGCCCGCTCTTCCGTGACGAGGTCGGGGGACAGGGCGGTGACATTCCGGGCACACCGGGCGCGTCTTCTGTTGACCCCGCCGGGGCCGCCCGCATAGGTTTCGGAGAACCATCGACCTCGAGTACGGGTGGAGGGTTTTCCCCCGACCCGTATGCGACACAGACCTCGGCGGGGCAGCCGCGGCAGGAGGATGCGTCCATGCCGGTGTGTACGAGGTGCGGCCACCGCAACGCGGCCGACAGCCGTTTCTGCTCCCACTGCGGCACGCCGCTGCGCGGCGGGATCGCTCCCGAGCGCGCGTCGGAGACGACGTCCACGATCTCCATCTCGGGCCTGGAGGCCTACGATGCCGAGGTCACCGGCCAGACCGCGCTGCCCTCGCTCTCTCCGGAGGCGCTGGCGGCCGTGGAGGCGCTGCCGCCGGGCTCCGCGCTGCTCGTGGTGCGCCGGGGTCCGAACTCCGGCAGCCGGTTCCTCCTCGACGGGGAGCTGACGACGGCCGGCCGTCACCCGCAGAGCGACATCTTCCTGGACGACGTCACGGTCTCCCGGCGGCACGTCGAGTTCCGGCGGGGTCAGGACGGCAGTTTCACCGTCTCGGACGTCGGCAGCCTCAACGGCACGTACGTCAACCGCGAGCCGATCGACTCGGTCGTCCTGTCCAACGGTGACGAGGTGCAGATCGGCAAGTACCGGCTGGTCTTCCATTCGAGCCAGCGGGGCGTGTGACGCCTCGGGGAACCCCCTTCAGGGAAGGTCCATGCTGCGAACACCGACGGGCGGTGCCGGATCCGGCACCGCCATCGCGGGCGACACGGTCAGCATCGGCACGGTGCTGAACCTGCTTCGCGACGAGTTTCCCGAAGTGACCATCTCCAAGATCCGGTTCCTGGAGGCCGAGGGGCTCGTCGAGCCCCGGCGGACGGCCTCCGGATACCGGAAGTTCGGCCCGCAGGACGTGGAGCGGCTCGCCCGGATCCTGCGGATGCAGCGGGACCACTACCTTCCGCTGAAGGTCATCCGCGAGCACCTCGACGCCCTCGCCCGGGGCGAGGAGATCAGCCTCCCGGCCCCGGGGCGCCGGCGGGACCTCCTGGAGGGCCCCTGGGAGCAGGAGGCGGAGCCGCCGGCCGCCGCGCGGCTCGGACGGGCCGAGCTGCTCGCCGCCGCCGAGGTCACCGAGACCGAGCTCGCCGAGTGGGAGTCGTACGGTCTGATCGCCGAGACGGAGGGCGGGGGCTACGACCCCGAGGCCGTCACCGTCGCCCGGCTCGTGGCGGATCTGGGGAGATTCGGCCTGGAGCCCCGCCACCTGCGGGCCGTGAAGGCGGCCGCCGAACGGGAGGCCGGGCTGATCGAACAGGTGGTCGCGCCGCTGCGCCGGCACCGCAATCCGCAGACCAGGGCCCATGCGGAGGCCACCGCCAAGGAGCTGGCCGCGCAGTCGGTGCGGCTGCACGCGGCCCTGATGCAGATCGCCCTGGGCATCCGCTCGCAGTGACCTCGTGAGCGGCCTCGGAGGGGCCCGACTATCCAAACCGGTCGGGCACGTCCTAGGGTTGCTGTGTGAACGAGCTCGACGTTGTGGGTGTCCGAGTGGAAATGCCCTCCAATCAGCCGATCGTGCTCCTACGTGAAGTGGGAGGCGATCGTTACCTCCCCATCTGGATCGGACCGGGGGAGGCGACCGCGATCGCCTTCGCGCAGCAGGGGATGGCCCCTCCGCGACCGCTGACGCACGACCTGTTCAAGGACGTGCTGGAGGCCGTGGGGCAGGAGCTCACCGAAGTCCGCATCACGGATCTGCGTGACGGGGTCTTCTACGCCGAACTGGTCTTCGCCAGCGGCGTCGAGGTGAGCGCCCGGCCGTCCGACGCGATAGCGCTGGCCCTCCGGACCGGGACGCCGATCTTCGGCAGCGACGGTGTCCTGGACGACGCCGGCATCGCGATTCCGGACGAGCAGGAGGACGAGGTGGAGAAGTTCCGCGAATTCCTCGACCAGATCTCACCGGAGGATTTCGGGACCAACAGTCAGTGAGAACGAGCGGTGCGGCCATGGGCCGTTCGCGGGGTGCTGTCAGAGCATTCGAGTAGCCTTTCCCCGAAGAGAGACACGGGAAACCACTCTCAGGGTGATTATCACTCGGCGTGCCGAGTGTGGCGATCGTTGACGCACCCCGAGTGACTGCCTACCTTCGTGTGGGCAGGTCAAGGACGGAGGGTCGGCGTGATGAGCAGCGCGGACGGTACGGCGGGCAGCTCCCTCGGACGCACGTCCGGGGAGAACGGTCCGTATCCGCTTCACGGCAGAGTGGGCGACTTCGGTACGGAGGCCGGTACGGGCGCGGCGGACGAGGTGATCGGTTACCGCGGCCCCACGGCGTGCGCGGCCGCCGGGATCACCTATCGCCAGTTGGACTACTGGGCGCGCACCGGACTCGTGGAACCGAGCGTGCGGCCCGCGTACGGGTCGGGGACGCAGCGGCTCTACAGCTTCCGTGACGTCGTCGTCCTGAAGATCGTCAAGCGTTTTCTCGACACCGGGGTGGCCCTGCAGAACATCCGGGCCGCGGTGCAGCACCTGCGGGCCCGGGGCTTCCGGGACCTGGAGCGGATGACGCTCATGAGCGACGGGGCCACGGTCTACGAGTGTTCCTCGCCGGACGAGGTCGTCGACCTGCTCCAGGGCGGTCAGGGCGTCTTCGGCATCGCCGTCGGAGTGGTCTGGCGGGACGTGGAGGCGGCGCTCTCGCAGCTCCACGGGGAGCGGGTGGACACCGGCGAGACGCTGGTGGGGCACAACCCCGGTGACGAGCTGGCCCGGCGGCGCCGGGACCGGGCGGTCTGAGCCGGCCCGGGGCCGTCGCGGGGCGTTGTCAGTGGGATGAGGGAGCATCGGGGGCGTGAGAACCGCGCCGACGATCCTGCATCTCGACATGGATGCGTTCTTCGCCGCCGCCGAGCAGGCGGCGAAGCCCAGCCTGCGCGGAAAACCCGTGGTCGTGGGTGGGCTCGGGCCCCGGGGCGTGGTCGCCACCGCGTCGTACGAGGCGCGCCGCTTCGGGGTCCACTCGGCGATGCCGATGGGCCAGGCGCGGCGGCTCGCGCCGAACGCGGCCTATCTCGTGCCGCGCTTCGCCTTCTACCGGTCGATCAGCGAGCAGGTCATGCGGCTGCTCGGGCTGCTGTCCCCGCTCGTGGAGCCCCTCAGCCTCGACGAGGCCTTCGTGGACCTGGAGGCGGGGGGCGTCGCCCACGACACGGCGGGCGCGCGGGCGGCGGGGGAGCGGCTGCGGGCCGACATCCTCGCGACGACCGGGCTCACCGGCTCCGTGGGGCTCGCGGGATCGAAGATGCTCGCGAAGATCGCCTCCGAGCGGGCGAAGCCGGACGGACTCGCCCTCATAGAGCCGGGCACCGAGCGGGAGCTCCTCGGACCGGAGTCCGTGCGGATCCTGCCCGGGGTCGGACCGGCGACCGGGGAGCACCTGAGGCGGGCCGGTATGACGACCGTGTCCGACCTCGCGGAAGCGGGCGAGGACGAGCTCGTACGGCTCCTCGGGCGGGCGCACGGGGCCTCGCTGTACCGGATGGCCCAGGGGCACGACGACCGGCCCGTGGTGGCCGAGCGGGACGCCAAGTCCGTCTCCGTCGAGGACACCTTCGCCGTGGACCTGCACGACCGGGTGCGGATCCGGGGCGAGGTCGAGCGGCTCGCGGAGCGGTGCGTGGAGCGGCTGCGGGCGTCGGGGCACTCGGGGCGGACGATCGTCCTGAAGGTGCGGAGGTTCGACTTCTCGACGCTGACCCGCTCCGAGACGCTGCGGGGGCCGACGGACGCGCTCGGGGTCGTGCGGGAGGCGGCGGGACGGCTGCTCGACTCCGTGGACACCACCGGGGGCGTGCGGCTGCTCGGGGTGGGGGTGAGCGGGCTCGCGGACTACACGCAGGAGGACCTGTTCGCCCAGGCGGAGCCGGCGGGGGAGCGGGGCGAGGAGGGTGCCGCCCCTGCGGTGCCGGCGGCCGAGGCTGCCGAGCCGGCCGGACCCGTCGCGGCCGCCGAGCGGCACTGGGCGCCCGGGCACGACGTGCGGCACGCGGTCCACGGGGCCGGGTGGGTGCAGGGGAGCGGGCTCGGCCGGGTCACGGTGCGGTTCGAGGAGCCGGGATCGGCGCCGGGGCGGGTGCGGACGTTCGCCGTGGACGACCCGGAGCTGACGACGGGAGAGGCGTTGCCGCTGGTGCGGGAGCGGGGGCCGAGTGCGGGTTTGCCCGTGGAGGGTGCCGCAGTGCCGCCTGCCGCGGTCCGTGGGGGTGCGCCCGGCCCTGCGGCCGGGCCGGGTTCCCACCCGCACCACCCGTGACGGTGGGTGGGCCGGGGTGCGGGTCTTCCCGTGGGTGGTTCCGCACCGTCGGGGGCTGCGGACCGTGGCGCCGGGTGGGGCTTTCGTACGGTCGTGGGCCGGCTTTCGGTCAGGCGCCCTCCTGGCCCGCCAGGCGGCCGAAGTCCTTGTCCGGGGCGTCCGCCGGGGGCGGGGGGAGCGCGAGGCTGTAGTGGCGGTAGAGCTGGAGTTCCTGCTCCGGGGAGAGGTGGCGGCCCACGCCGAAGTCCGGGGCGTCCTTGATGAGGGCGCGTTCGAACGGGACGTGGAGGCCGTCGTCGAGCAGGTCGCTCGGCTCCAGGGGGACGAAGGCGTCCCGGCTGAACAGGCCGGTGCGGACCGCGGCCCACTCCGGGACGCCCGTCGCGTCGTCCAGGTACACCTCGTCGACGGTTCCGATCTTGTGTCCGTTCCGGTCGTACGCCTTGCGGCCGATCAGGCTGCGCGGATCGATGTCGGTCTGCACGGTCCCTCCAACTGGTCGCAACTCCTCTACCCCCTACCAAAGTGCACATCCGGGATGTCGGCCACTTGAGCGAAGGGAGTCTCAACCGCGCTGGTAGGCTGGGCGTGGCTGTCGACCCCGTGCGGGAGAGTCCCCCGGAGAAACCTTCCGGTGGGCGCCGAAGGAGCAAATCCTCCCCGGAATCTCTCAGGCCCCTGTACCGCGCGGACGAGGTCACTCTGGAAAGCAGAGCGGATGTCCGACGGCATGCGCTCTCACCGACGGTGAAAGCCGGCGTGCCGCGAGGCGTGCCGGTGAAACTCTCAGGTTGAGATGACAGAGGGGGAGGCCGTCCGGGTACCCGCGCCGTGGTGCCCCTCGCAGGTCGTGACGACCAGGAGGCCTCCGTACATGACCGCCAACCGCATTCCGCTCTCCGAGCTCGAGCAGGGCATCCCGTTCGAGCAGCGGCACATCGGGCCCGACGCCGAGGCCCGGGCCAAGATGCTCGCCCAGGTCGGTTACGGCTCGCTCGACGAGCTCACGGCCGCCGCGGTGCCGGACGTGATCAAGAACGCCGAGGCGCTGGGCCTGCCGGCCGCGCGCACCGAGGCCGAGGTGCTCGCCGAGCTGCGCGCGCTCGCCGACCGCAACCAGGTCCTCGCGCCGATGATCGGCCTTGGCTACTACGGCACCTTCACCCCGCCGGTGATCCTCCGGAACGTGATGGAGAACCCCGCCTGGTACACGGCCTACACGCCGTACCAGCCGGAGATCTCCCAGGGCCGTCTGGAGGCCCTGCTGAACTTCCAGACGATGGTCGCCGACCTGACCGGCCTGCCCACCTCCGGCGCCTCCCTGCTCGACGAGGGCACCGCCGCCGCCGAGGCCATGGCGCTGTCCCGCCGCGTCGGCAAGGTGAAGAAGGGCGTCTTCCTGATCGACGCCGACGCCCTGCCGCAGACGATCGCCGTCATCGAGACCCGCGCCGAGCCGACCGGCGTCGAGGTCGTCGTCGCCGACCTGAGCGAGGGCATCCCGGCCGAGATCGCCGAGCGCGGCGTCTTCGGCGTGCTGATCCAGTACCCCGGAGCCTCCGGTGCGGTCCGTGACATCAAGCCGCTGATCGACGCGGCCCACGAGCTCGGCGCGATCGTCACCGTCGCCGCCGACCTGCTCGCCCTCACCCTGCTCACCTCGCCCGGCGAGCTCGGCGCCGACATCGCCGTCGGCACCACCCAGCGCTTCGGCGTCCCGATGGGCTTCGGCGGCCCGCACGCCGGTTACATGGCCGTCCAGGACAAGCACGCCCGCTCCCTGCCCGGCCGCCTCGTGGGCGTCTCCGTCGACGCCGACGGCAACCGCGCCTACCGCCTGGCCCTCCAGACCCGCGAGCAGCACATCCGCCGCGAGAAGGCCACCAGCAACATCTGTACCGCGCAGGTGCTGCTCGCCGTCATGGCCGGCATGTACGCCGTCTACCACGGCCCCGAGGGCCTCAAGGGCATCGCGCTCCGCACCCACCGGTACGCCGCGATCCTCGCCGCCGGTCTGCGCGCCGGGGGCGTCGAGCTGACCGGGGACGTCTTCTTCGACACCCTCACCGCCCGCGTGCCCGGCAAGGCCGACGAGGTCGTCGCCGCCGCCCGCGAGGCCGGCGTCAACCTCCACCGCGCCGACGCCGACCACGTGTCGGTCTCCTGCGACGAGACCACCACGCGCGAGCAGCTCGCCGCCGTCTGGGCCGCCTTCGGCGTCACCGCCGACGTCGAGGCCCTGGACGCCGCCACCGAGGACGCGCTGCCCGCCGGTCTGCTGCGCTCCGACGCGTACCTGACCCACCCGGTCTTCCACGCGCACCGCTCCGAGACCTCGATGCTGCGCTACCTGCGCCGCCTCGCGGACCGCGACTACGCGCTCGACCGCGGCATGATCCCGCTCGGCTCCTGCACGATGAAGCTGAACGCGACCACCGAGATGGAGCCGGTGACCTGGCCCGAGTTCGGCCAGATCCACCCCTTCGCCCCGGTCGAGCAGGCCCAGGGCTACGTCACGCTCATCACCGAGCTGGAGGAGCGCCTCGCCGAGGTCACCGGCTACGACAAGGTGTCGATCCAGCCCAACGCCGGTTCGCAGGGTGAGCTGGCCGGCCTCCTCGCCGTCCGCGCCTACCACCGGGCCAACGGCGACGAGCAGCGCACCGTCTGCCTCATCCCGTCCTCCGCGCACGGCACCAACGCCGCCTCCGCCGTGATGGCCGGCATGAAGGTCGTCGTGGTGAAGACCGCCGACGACGGCGAGGTCGACGTCGAGGACCTGCGGGCCAAGATCGCCCAGTACCGCGACGAGCTGTCCGTCCTGATGATCACCTACCCGTCCACGCACGGCGTCTTCGAGGAGCACGTCGCGGACATCTGCGCCGAGGTCCACGAGGCCGGCGGCCAGGTGTACGTCGACGGCGCCAACCTCAACGCCCTGGTCGGCCTGGCCAAGCCCGGCCACTTCGGCGGCGACGTCTCGCACCTGAACCTGCACAAGACCTTCTGCATCCCGCACGGCGGCGGCGGCCCCGGCGTCGGCCCGGTCGGCGTCCGCGCCCACCTCGCCCCGTACCTGCCGAACCACCCGCTCCAGCCCACCGCGGGCCCGGAGACCGGCGTCGGCCCGATCTCGGCCGCCCCGTGGGGCTCCGCAGGCATCCTGCCGATCTCCTGGTCGTACGTGCGCCTGATGGGCGGCGAGGGCCTCAAGCGCGCCACCCAGGTCGCGGTGCTCGCGGCGAACTACATCGCCAAGCGCCTGGAGCCGCACTTCCCGGTGCTCTACACCGGTCCGGCCGGTCTGGTCGCCCACGAGTGCATCGTGGACCTGCGCCCGCTGTCCAAGGCGACCGGCGTCACCGTCGACGACATCGCCAAGCGCCTGATCGACTACGGCTTCCACGCGCCGACGATGTCCTTCCCGGTGGCCGGCACGCTGATGATCGAGCCGACCGAGTCCGAGGACCTGACCGAGCTCGACCGCTTCTGCGACACGATGATCGCGATCCGGGCCGAGATCGAGAAGGTCGCCGCGGGTGAGTGGCCGGCGGAGGACAACCCGCTGCGCAACGCCCCGCACACCGCGGCCGCGCTCGGCGGCGCGTGGGACCACGCGTACACCCGTGACGAGGCGGTCTTCCCGGCCGGCGTCTCGGCCGCCGACAAGTACTGGCCGCCGGTGCGCCGCATCGACGGCGCCTTCGGCGACCGGAACCTGGTCTGCTCCTGCCCGCCGCTGGACGAGTACGACCACTGAGGCCGGGGCCTTCACGGCGGGATTTCATGACCGGGGGCCGGTCCGGAGAGTTCTCCTCCGGGCCGGCCCCCGGGCTTCGCGCCGCCCCGTCAGGCGGCGGTCGTCACCCGGCCCGCCGTGAGCGGCCGGTGCGGAGCGATGATCTGCCCGTCCGGCAGGAGCTCACCGGTGTCCTCGAAGAGCAGGACGCCGTTGCACAGCAGGCTCCAGCCCTGCTCCGGGTGGTGTGCCGTCAGTCGGGCCGCCTCGCGGTCGGCGGAGTCGGCGGTGGGACAGGCGGGCTGGTGCTGGCACATGGGTGGGTTCTTTCGCTGCGTCGTGGTGGATGTCCTGCGGCTCTGCGCGTTCATGGCCGCCCCCGGCGGTCGGTTCGGTTCCGGTCCAAGTCTTGCCCCCGGGACGGACTTCCGCAGGGATTTCGCGGCAGCTCGTCCTCTCCGGGGAGGACGCGTCACCCGCAGGGGCGGTTCAGCTCAACCACCCCGTCCCTTCGGGTGGTTCGGGGTGGCCCGAGCGGGCTAGTCCGTAAGGGCGGGGTGTTCGGACGCCGCGTTCGGGCGGGCTTTTCGGACAGCAGTGCGCCCCGTGACCCGGCCGGGTCACGGGGCGCGGGCGCGCGTGCGGTGGATCAGGCGGGCGCCGCCGAGCCCAGGAGGGGCGGCGGCGCGAGGCGCGTGCTGAGGACGGGCAGGAGGTCGGCGACCGGGTACGGGCGGTGGGACGCGATCCCCGGCGGTGCGGGGGCCAGGGGCACCAGCAGGTCGGCGGCGTCCGGGACGACGGTGGTGCCGTCCGTCTCCGGGTCGGCGTGCAGCCAGAGCGTCAGCATGTAGAGCTCCGGTACGGAGAGCAGCCGCGGCTGGTACGCGACCGGCAGGCCCTCGGCCTGGTGCAGGGCCCGTTCCGTGGCGGAGACGTACGGCCCCTCGAAGAAGTGCGAGAAGGACCAGCCGTCCGGGGTGAGCATGGTGTCGGCGGCGGCGATCGTCCGCTCCCCGTTCCGGATCAGGAAGCGCCACCCGGCGAGCCGGGTGCGGGGAGGGTGTCCCGGGGCTCCGGTGATGCCCAACACGTGCACGGGCAGCGGGAGTTCGGGGCTCAGTGGTCCCTGCGCGGCCCGCAGGGCGGGTGTGCGCGCCTCACGGACGGCGGTCGGTGAGCCGAGCGCCGCGAGGACGCTGCGGAGGGCCGGCGCGGGGGCCGGAGAGGGTCGGAGCATGGTGGGTCGCCTCTCGCTCAGGAGACACGGTGACGCGTGGGCAGGTACGACGGCGCTGTCGGCGGCGGGGCCAGAGAGGGGCCATGGGGCCATGGCCGGGCGCCAACACTCTGCCTCGTCCGCGGAGTTTATACGACATGTGTTCACACAGTGTTTCCGCTAGACGTCGCCGATATTCCTGACAAGGCGTCATCAGGTCGTCGTCGGAGGGCGTCCGCGCGGAATCATGAGGACGATACCGCTCCCACCTGCCCGTACCGCGAGGAGCCGGTCGGCTGAATTGCGACCCCCATTCCCGGGACAATATGACATTGGTATATGTCGTCTGTTCCATGCCCGTGGAATGTGCCGTTGGAGTGCTGCATCCAGCCTATCCTCCGGCAGGTGCGTTCCGCAGGCGTTGTGGATCAAAGAGGTGGGCATCATGGTCCGTGACGCGCGGCCGCCGTGACGGCCGCCCACCCGGGGAAGGACGCTTCGATGGGCGAGAAGGTCGTGGCCGACGGGTTCGGCCCGTCCGACCGGCAGGAGTACCGGAGGAAACTCCAGCAATGTCTGGCGGGGCTCGCGAGGCTCCTGGCGGAGAAGAGGTTCGACCGGCCGCGCAATCTCATGGGCGTGGAGATCGAACTCAATCTCGCCGGCGCCGACGGACTGCCCCGCATGCTGAACGGGCCGGTTCTCGAAAAGATCGCGAGCCCCGATTTCCAGACGGAACTCGGAATGTTCAACCTCGAAGTGAACATCGCTCCCCACCAGCTGGAGGGGCGCGTATTCGACCGGCTCGCGGAGGAGATCGGAGCCGGAATCGGGTACGCCGACCGCAAGGCGGCGGAGCTCGACGCGGGCGTCGTCATGATCGGCGTGCTGCCCACCCTCGAACAGCACGACCTGGTCCCGGAGAACCTGTCGGACAACGACCGCTACGCCCTCCTCAACGACCAGATCCTCGCCGCACGGGGCGAGGACTTCATCCTCGACATCCACGGCGTCGAACACCTCCGCTGCACCTCGGAGTCGATCGTCCCCGAGGCCGCCTGCACCTCGGTCCAGCTCCACCTCCAGGTGACCCCGGCCCGGTTCGCCGCCGTCTGGAACGCGGCGCAGGCCGTCTCCGGCGTGCAGATCGCGCTCGGCGCCAACGCGCCCTTCGTCTTCGGCCGCGAACTGTGGCGGGAGTCCCGCCCGCCCCTCTTCCAGCAGGCCACCGACACCCGGCCGCCCGAGCTCCAGGCCCAGGGGGTGCGGCCGCGCACCTGGTTCGGGGAGCGGTGGATCGACTCGGCGTACGACCTCTTCGAGGAGAACCTCCGCTACTTCCCCGCCCTCCTGCCCCTCCACGACGAGGAGGACCCGCTGCTCGTCCTCGACCGGGGCGGGGTGCCGCGCCTCCAGGAACTCGTCCTGCACAACGGCACGGTCTACCGCTGGAACCGGCCGGTGTACGGCCTGGTCGACGGCGTCCCGCACCTGCGCGTCGAGAACCGGGTCCTGCCGGCCGGGCCGACCGTGACGGACGTGATCGCGAACGCCGCCTTCTACTACGGCCTGGTGCGCGCGCTCGCCGACGAGCCCCGGCCCGTGTGGAAGCGGATGGCCTTCGAGGACGCCGAGGCCAACTTCGACACGGCCTGCCGCCACGGCATCGAGGCGGAGCTGCGCTGGCCCCGGCCGGGGCGCGCGGGCGGCGTCGCCGCCCTGCCGGCCGTACGGCTCGTCCTCGACGAACTGCTGCCGCTCGCCGCGTCCGGGCTCGACGCCTGGCACATCGAACCCGCCGACCGGGACTTCTACCTCGGGGTGATCGAACAGCGCTGCCTGCGGCGGACGAACGGCGCCTCCTGGCAGGTCGACACCTTCCACCGGGCCCTGGAGTCGGGCCTGGACCGGAAGACGGCGCTCGCCGCGACGACGCGCCGGTACCGGACGCTCATGCGGGAGGGGGAGCCGGTGCACACCTGGCCGGTGGGCATCCACTGACGCGCCTCCCCGCCCCCGTCCCTTCCCCGGGCGGTTCATGGGCGATCATGTCCGGACGGTTCGGGTCGTCATGGTCCGGGCCGTCCGGGAAGCGTCGCCCGGGACGTGTCGTCGGGGAAGCGAAGTGGAGACAGGTGTGGTGTCGGAGCAACGAGTGAGGGACGACTCCCCGCCCCCCGGGGGCCTGCCGCGCACGGTGCTGCGCTCCGAGACGCTCATCGTGCTCGCCCTCTCGCTCGGGGCGAGCGCGGTCTCGGCCCTCATCAGCTTCATCGGCTCGCTGACCAGGCCGGGGGCGCTGAAGGAGCAGGCGGCGACGCTCAACGGCTCGTACGCCCCCGGACGGCCCTGGCTCGACCTGTCCTGGCAGCTCTTCGGCATCGCCACGGCGCTCGTGCCGGTCGTCCTCGTCGCCCACCTCCTGCTGCGGGAGGGCACCGGGCTGCGGGCCATCGGCTTCGACCGCACCCGCCCGTGGCCCGACCTCGGGCGCGGGGCGCTGGTCGCGGCGGGGATCGGGAGCGCCGGACTCGCCTTCTACCTGGCGGCGCGGGCGACCGGGTTCAACCTGACGGTGGTGCCCGAGTCGCTGCCGGACGTGTGGTGGAAGTACCCCGTCCTCATCCTGTCGGCGATCCAGAACTCCGTCGTGGAGGAGGTCGTCGTCGTCGGCTACCTGCTGCGCAGACTGGGGCAGTTGGGGTGGACGCCGATGGCCGCCCTGGTGGCCAGCTCGGTGCTGCGCGGCTCGTACCACCTCTACCAGGGCGTCGGCGGCTTCATCGGCAACGTGGTGATGGGCGTGGTCTTCGTCCTGCTGTACCGCCGCTGGGGCCGGGTCGGGCCGCTCGTCGTGGCGCACGCGCTGCTCGACATCGTGGCCTTCGTCGGATACGGGCTGCTCGCCGGGAAGGTGGGGTGGCTGCCGACCGTGTGACGGGCGGTCGCTCGTGGCGAAGGGGCGTACGGGATCCTCCGTACGCCCCTTCGCCGTCCTCGCGGCCGGCCGTCAGGCGTGCAGGTCGCCCTCGACGACCGTGACGGCGTGGCCGTTGAGGAGGGTGCGGTCGCCGCGCAGGCGGGTGCGGACGAGGCCGGTGCGGGCGCCGCCCTGGAGGCCTGTGAGCTCGTCGCGGCCGAACCGGGCCGACCAGTAGGGGGCGAGCGCGGTGTGGGCGCTGCCGGTCACCGGGTCCTCGTCGATGCCGACGGCTGGGAAGAAGCCGCGCGAGACGAAGTCGTAGCCGCCGTCCGGCTCTTCGGCCGCGGCGGTCACGATGGTCCCGCGCGAGGACATGTGCTTCAGGGCGGCGAGGTCGGGGGCGAGGGAGCGGACGGCGGCCTCGTCGCGCAGCTCGACGACGAGGTCCCCGATGTGGACCCCGGTGTCGTGGACGGCGACGACCTCGGCGCCGAGCGCCTCCGCCAGGCCGTCGGGACCGGGGACGGGGACGAGGGGCGAGGTCGGGAAGTCCATGGTGATCGTCCCGTCGGCCTCGGCGGTGGTGCCGAGGAGGCCGCAGCGGGCCGCGAAGCGGACGGTGCCGGTCGCGGTGCCGGTGGTGTGCAGGACGTGGGCGGTGGCCAGGGTGGCGTGGCCGCACATGTCGACCTCGGTGGCCGGCGTGAACCAGCGCAGGGCCCAGTCCGCCTCGCCGCCGGCGGGCAGCGGGTGGGCGAAGGCGGTCTCGGAGAGGTTGACCTCGGCGGCGACCTTCTGGAGCCAGGAGTCCTCCGGGAAGGAGTCGAGGAGGAGCACTCCCGCGGGGTTGCCGGAGAAGGGCCGGTCGGTGAAGGCGTCGACGATTCGGATGCGCATGGCACCGACGCTACCGGCGGCGGATTTCCGGCGGCCAAGGCCAATCGCGGAGAACTGGACCGGTGGTTCCGCGCGTCGTCGTGGACGGGAGGACGGCGGGACGGGACACGGGGGGTGTCCGCCGCGAGCGGCCTCGGGGGGCTTCGATGATGTTCGGGTACTCGGACGACTGGTGGGTCCTGTTCCTCTACCCGGTGCTGCTGTGGGTGCCGTTCGGGCCCTTCCTGATGGGGGCCGCGGGGGCGTGGTGCGCGGCCCGGCCCGGTCTGGGACCGCGGCTGTGGTCGGTGCTGCTCCCGCTGGTGCCGGTGGGGGTCTCCGCGGCCGTGATGATCCTGCCCCTGGACCAGGAGAAGCGCACCGAGGACCTCGTCGGCTACGCCGCCGTCTACATCGGCGGCATCACGGTGCTGCCCTGGCTCCTCGGGTACGGGACCACCCGTCTGGTCCGGGCCGTGCGGGCGCGCCGGGGCGGGGGCGCTGCCGCGGGGTGAGCGCGAAGCGGTCGTGCGGGCTCAGCGGCAGGGCTTCACGATTCAGCGGCAGAGCTTCACGATGATGTCGTCGAAGTCGGGGAACTCCCGGACGGCCTGTTCGATCAGGACGGTCGCCGGGGCCCGGAGGCCCGGCGCGTACCGCTCGGCGACGGCGGTCAGCTCGGGATGGGGGTACGAGGCGGGGACGGGCCCGTACGGGTTGGTCGCCTCCAGGGGGCCGACGCCGTCGGCCAGCAGCCACAGGAAGGAGCCCAGGTCGCGCGCGACGACGCCGGTCTCGCCCTCGGAGCCGAGGAAGACGACGGGCTGTCCGTCCGGTCCCCGGTCCGGGCGGACCAGCCAGAACGCGGCGTACCCGCCGGTGCCGTCCTGCCCGAACACGCGGAAGTGGTCGCCGGTCAGTTCTTCGTCGCCGGTCCACGCCCGGATCCACTCGGTCGTCTCGTCGGCGGACAGGAAGGCCGGGAAGGGCTCGAAGTCGACCCCGTCGCCACCTATGTGGTCGGACCGGACCGCCAGGGCGGCGGCGAGCGCGGGAGGGAACCGGAGGTCTTCGTCGGACGTCACGCGAGCAGGTTATCGACTCGCGGCGGGAGGGGTGAAGGGCCTGGGGCCCACCCGGCCCTGATCCGCCGGACGGGCCCTGGGAGAGGCGCGTCAGCGTCCGTCGCGCAGTGCGAGGACGTACGTCGCCGTGAGGGCGACGGCGCGGTCCGCGTCGTGGGACAGGTGGGTGAGGGCGCGCGCCGCCGTGGCGCCCGGGACGTCCGCGAGGGCCTGGGTCAGCCGCCGGCGCGCCGGCAGTCCGGTGGTGGCGCGGGCGAGGCGGTCGACGAGGGCGCCGGCGATCCGGTCCGCCAGCGCGGGGTCGCCCGCGAGGGCGCTCAGCGCGTCGGCCGCGTCGACGTCGTTCGTCTCCTCCGTCTCCTCCGTCTCCCCGACGACCATGTCGACGAGCGCCGGGATCGCGTCGGCCACTCCCCGCGCCCCGAGCGCCGGAGCCGCGCACCGGCGGACCGTGGCGTCGGGGTGCGCGAGGGCGTCCCGCAGGAGCGCGGTCGCCCCGTCGCCCGGCATCTCGGCGAGGGACCGGACGGCGCGTTCCCGCACCTCGGCGGCGGGGGAGTCGAGGGCCTCCGCGAGCAGCGCCGGGCCGTCCCCGCCCGCGCGCGCCAGGGCCCAGCGGAGGGCCCCGGCGACGTTCGGGTCCGACTCGTCCAGTACGGCCTCGACCAGCGCCTCCACCGGCAGGGGGGCTTCCTCGGACGCGGACAGGGCCGTGCGCTGGCGCGTGTCCGCGTCCTTCGACCCCAGCGCCTGGAGGAGTGCGACGGTCCGGAGGACGTCCTCCCAGCCCGCTGGTTCCACGGCGTCGATCCGGCGGAGCCGCGTGAGCAGCTCCGTCTCCGCCGCGATGCGTTCCCGCGTCCGGCGCACGAGGTCGTCGACGAGCTCCGCGGGCGCGAAGCCGGGGTCGTCGAGCGCCCGCCCGACCTCGCGCAGCGAGAGGCCCAGCGACCGCAGGCTCTCGATGTGGAAGATCCGCCGGACGTCCTCGCCGGAGTACTCCCGGTAGCCGGAGCCGGTGCGGCCCGTCGGGCGCACCAGGCCGAGCGACTCGTAGTGCCGGAGCATGCGGGCGCTGACCCCGGACCGCCGGGCCACGTCACCGATCAACACGCCTGTCACTCCTCCCGGCCGGCCCCGCCGAGGGCCACGACGCGCTTCGCCTCCTCGACCGCGAACTCGAAGCCGGCGTCCGGGTCGCGCCACAGCCGTTCTGTGGCGACGGCGTGCGTGCGCACCTCGGGGTCGGGGTCCGTCCGCGCGGCGGCGAGCACCGGCACCGCCGCCTCCCCGAGCGCGATCAGCGCCCGGCTCAGGCTCAGTCGCGTCTCGCGTCCACCGCGCCCGAGCTGTGTCGCCAACCCTACGGCCAGCCCGCGTTCCTCACCCTCGGGCACGAGGACGACCGCCGCCCGCCAGGCGCTCCGGGCCACCTCGTCGTCGGCGTCGGACAGCAGTGCCGGGGTGATCACCGGCCAGGCCCGCCGGTCCCCGATCTTGGACAGGGTGTGCAGGGCCTGGCTCCGGGCCCGCGCGCGCTCCGAGCGCACCTCGGGGAGGAGCCTGGGGACCGTCGTCGACGGCGGGTGGCGGGTGAGCGCCCACGTCAGCATCTCGCGCACGGAGAAGTCGGGTTCGACCGCGCACCGTTCGACGAGCTTGTCCACGGCTCCCCGGTCCGGGGCCGTGCCGACCGCCAGGGCCGCCCGCAGCCGGACCGACGGGCTGTCGCTCTCCAGCGCCCGGAGGGCACGCGCCGTCTCCGGGTCCGCCCCCGTCTTCTCTTCGTCCTTCTCGTTCGTCATGGTCATCGGGACCACCTCCTCGGCGCCAGTGAAGGGCTTGTCACGGTGTCAAGGTCAAATGCGGGTGCCGGTGGTCGGTGCGCGCCACTAGGGTGACCCGATGCCAACGATCAAGAAGCTCCAGGTCACCTTCGACTGCGCGGATCCCGAACGCCTCGCCCGCTTCTGGTGCGAGGTGCTGGGGTACGTCGTGCCGCCGGCGCCGGAGGGTTTCGCCACGTGGGACGACTACCACCGCTCGCTGCCGGACGGGCACGAGGTGAAGTGGTTCTCCTGCGCCGATCCCTCGGGCGAGGGCCCGCGACTGTTCTTCCAGCGCGTCCCCGAGGGCAAGGTCGCCAAGAACCGGGTGCACCTCGACGTGCGGGCCGGCACCGGTCTCGTGGGCGAGGAGCGCCTCACCACGCTCCAGGCGGAGTGCGCGCGGCTGGTCGAGCTCGGCGCGGTCCACCTGTACACGCTGTTCGCCGACGAGGAGAACGAGTCCTGCATCACGATGCAGGACATAGAAGGAAACGAGTTCTGTCTGGACTGAGGTCCTGTCAGGACCCAGGACCGCGTAGGTGCCCTCCCCGGCCGGGGAGGGCACCTTTTCTTTCCCCCTCCCGTCGAACTGGCATTCGATGCATGCTCATGGCTTCTCGGGCTCTTGCTCACCGAACAGTTCCGATATATCGTTGAGGCATCGCGATGGTTCGTAGAAGAAATCCCGATGGAAGGAGCGTTGCGATGCGTTCACATGGACACGAGTGCGGAAACGGACACGGAGCCGGTCGTGGAGGCCGGGGCCCCGGAGCCCGGGGAGACTTCGAGGGGCGGCGCGCCGCGTTCGGGCCCTTCGGGCCCGGGTTCGGCGGCGGACCGTTCGGAGGAGGCCCCTTCGGGGGCCGGGGTCGCGGAGGCGGCCGGGGACGGGCGCGGCGCGGTGACGTGCGGGCCTCGATCCTGGCCCTCCTGAAGGACCGCCCGATGCACGGCTACGAGATGATCCGCGAGATCGGCGAGCGCAGCGACGGGGCCTGGAAGCCCAGTCCCGGCTCCGTCTACCCCACCCTCCAGCTCCTGGAGGACGAGGGGCTGATCACCAGCGCGAGCGAGGGCGGCAAGAAGCTGTTCACGCTCACCGACTCCGGGCGCGCCGAGGCCGAGAACGGGCCCGAGGCTCCCTGGGAGGAGGCCGGGCGCGGGGTCGACTGGGACGCCGTGAACGAGATCCGGCAGGCCGGCTTCGGTCTGATGGAGGCGTTCGGGCAGGTCTGGAAGACCGGCAGCCCCGAGCAGCGCGAGAAGGCGGTCGCCGTGATCAACGAGGCGCGCAAGAAGCTGTACCTGATCCTGGCCGACGAGCACTGAGGCGCGGAGGTACGGGGGAGGGGATGAGAAAGGGGGCCTGCGGCGGTTGCCGCAGGCCCCCTTTCCGTTCGTTCCCGTTCCCGGGTGTTCAGGAGTGGTGGACCGTCAGCTCCGCCGTGGTCGGGCCCGCCCCGTCGCCGATCCACCAGATCTCCGCCGCGTCGAAGCTGTCGGAGGCGCGCGGCGCCCCGTCCTCCTCGTGGCAGTGGAACGCGGTCCAGAACAGATCGGCGGGCAGCGCCTCCCGGGGTGCGTACACCCGGTACACGTACTGCCGCCCGTCGAGCGCGAGCAGACCCACCATCCAGAACACGTCCGGAAGACGAGCGGAGAGGGGGCCGTGGTTGCACGAGGGGCGTGAGGCAAGGCGGCGCGCGCCTTTTCGGGGGTGTCGCGCGCGATCTCATTCGCAAGGAGGAGGAACCGCGCGCCCGTACCCGCCTCCGGTGGGACGCGCACATGCTCCTCTCCGGTGATGTTCCGGCCGTCCCGACCTGATGAGGTGGGAGCGTGCACAGTCCCGTCCCGCGCTCCCCGTCGCTCCGGCAGCCCGCCGCCCTGCGCGCGGAGCTCGTCCCCTTCCTGACGCCGTCGCTCGCGGCGGCCGTCTCGGGCGCGCGCCGCAGGGCCCTCCGGGACGGGGACCGCCAGATCGACACCGCGCACCTGCTGCACTCGCTCGTCGAGTCCGACCCCGAGGCCGCCGCCGTGTTCGAGGGCCGCGAGCAGCTCGCCCGCGTCCTCGGCTACCTCGTCCAGCGGTCCATCGGCTACGGCCTGCGCTGGCAGCGCTCCGTCGAGGACTCGGCGGACCGGCGCCTGCTGCCCGCCGCGCGCGGGACCGAATCCCGGGACGTCCGGCCCTCCGGCTGGTCGCCCGCCGCGGCCGCCGCCCTGGAGGGCGCCCTCCGGCGAGCCGCCGGGCGCGGCGAACCGCAGGCCCGGGGCGTCGACCTGCTCGCCGTCGTCGCCGCCGACCCCGAGAGCCGGGCCGTCGAGGTGCTGCGCCGCGCCGGGGTCGATCCGGCCGCCCTGGCCGCCCGCGCCGACCTCGCCGCCACCCCGTGCGAGGCCCTCGACCGGGCCGGTGACCCCGCCCTCGACCGGGCCTCCGGCGCAGCCTGTCACGAGGGGCCGTCTCAACAGGTGTAACGGGGGTTACACCCCTGACGCCGTCCTGTCATGATGACCCCATGCACGCGTCTCAGGGGAGAAGCGCCGGCCTGGGACTCGCCCTGGCCTCGGCCTTCGCATTCGGTGGTTCGGGAGTGGCGGCCAAGCCGCTCATCGAAGCGGGACTCGACCCGCTCCACGTCGTCTGGCTCCGGGTCGCCGGCGCCGCGCTCCTCATGCTCCCGGTGGCCTGGCGCCACCGGGACCTCCTGCGCCGCGAACCGGCCCTCCTCGTGGGCTTCGGACTGCTCGCCGTCGCCGGTGTCCAGGCCTTCTACTTCGCCTCGATCTCCCGCATCCCCGTCGGCGTCGCCCTCCTCATCGAGTACCTCGCCCCGGCCCTCGTCCTCGGCTGGGTCCGCTTCGTCCAGCGCCGGCCCGTCACCCGCGCCGCCGCCTTCGGCGTCGTCCTCGCGGTCGGCGGCCTCGCGTGCGTCGTCCAGGTCTGGTCCGGGCTGGGCTTCGACCTGCTCGGACTCCTCCTGGCGCTCGCCGCCGCCTGCTGCCAGGTCGGCTACTTCGTCCTCTCCGACCGGGGCGCCGACGGGGACGGAGGGGCCGAGCGGCCCGACCCGGTCGGCGTCATCGCCTACGGACTGCTCATCGGCGCGCTCGTCCTCACCGTCGTGGCCCGGCCGTGGGGCATGGACTGGGCGGTCCTCGGCGGCCGCGCCGCCATGGACGACACCAGCGTGCCCGCCTGGCTGCTGCTCGGCTGGATCGTGCTGATCGCCACCGTCTTCGCCTACGTCACCGGCGTCATCTCGGTGCGCCGGCTCTCCCCGCAGGTCGCGGGCGTCGTGGCCTGCCTGGAGGCCGTCATCGCGACCGTCCTGGCCTGGGTCCTGCTCGGCGAGCACCTGGGCGCGCCGCAGATCGCCGGCGGCGCGCTGGTCCTCGTCGGCGCCTTCATCGCCCAGTCCTCGACGCCGAAGGCGCCGCCGTCCGGACCCGTGGCCGGAGGGACGGGGGAGGTGAGCGGGGCCGGAGCCGTGCCCGGGAGCGGTACGGGGGCCGGTGCCGGGTCCCTGTCCCAGGACGGCTCCGGGTCCCCGTCCCAGGAAGGCTCCGGGCCCCGGTCCGAGGACGGCGACGCCGGCCGGGGAACCGGGTTGCCCGCCGGACGGACCGCCCCCTAGGGTGCCGATCATGCATGCGACCGTGCTTCCGCCTCCCGCCGTCTAGCGCGCGCGGAGACCTTCCCGACGAAGACCGGGCCCGGGCGGCGATCCCTCGCCGCCGGGCGGTTCGTCGCTGCCCGCGCGCGGAGTCCAGCGACCACCCTTCCCTTCCGTCTTCCACGGAGAAGTCACGTGTCGAACTCCTCGGGATCCGCCCTGTCCGTCGGGCGCAGCCTCTTCTATCTGATCGTCGCCGGAATCGCCTGGGGCACGGCCGGTGCCGCCGCCTCGCTGATCTTCCGCGTCAGCGACATGGGTCCCCTCGCCCTCTCCTTCTGGCGCTGCGCAGGCGGCCTGGTGCTGCTGCTCGGCGCCCTCGCCCTGCGTGCCCGCCGCGCGGTCGTCCCCGCCCCGGCCGAACCGCGCCGCCGGAGGGCGGTCCGCATCCTCGGCACCGGCGTCGGGCTCACCGTCTTCCAGAGCGCGTACTTCGCCGCCGTCGAGGCCACGGGCCTGGCCGTCGGCACCGTCGTCACCCTGGGCGCGGGCCCCGTCCTCATCGCGCTCGGCGCCCGCCTCGCCCTGGGCGAGCGCCTGGGCCGGGGCGGGTCCTTCGCCGTCGTCGGGGCGCTCGCCGGGCTCGTCGTCCTCGTCCTGGGCGGCGGTGACGCCGAGGTGCGGCCGGTGGGCGTCGCCCTCGCGGTCGTCTCGGCGGCCGGATACGCGGCGATCACCCTGCTCACCCGCCGGCTCGGCCGCGACGGCGGCGGCGCGGACGCCCTGACGACGACCGCCTGGGCCTTCGCGATCGGGACGGCCGGGCTGCTGCCCGCGGCGCTCGCGGAGGGGCTCGTCCCGCACACCGGCACGCCGGTGGGGGTGCTGCTCCTCCTCGTGTACGTGGCGGCGGTGCCGACCGCGCTCGCGTACGCCCTGTACTTCGCCGGAGCGGCGGTCGTCCGGGCCGCCACCGTCTCCGTGATCATGCTCCTGGAGCCGGTGAGCGCCGCCCTGATCGCGGTCTCGCTCCTCGGCGAGCGGCTCACCGCCGCGATCGTGCTCGGCACGCTGCTGCTCCTCGCCGCCGTCGCCGGCCTCGCCCTCGCGGAGACGCGGACGGCGGTGGAGCGCCGGCGGGAGGCGGTGACGGTGTAGCGGCGGCACGGCGCGGGCCCCGGGGCGTCAGCCGTTCGCGAGGCGGCGGAGCTGGTGGGTCCGGGCCTCCCGGTCGCCGGGGCCGTCCCGGTCGGAGAGGTGGCGGGCGACGCGCTCGCGGACCTCCCGGGGCTTGTTGCCCGCGTACTTGAACTTGGCCCGTACACCGGTCACTTCGAGGTCGAGGACGCGGATGCCCGACAGGAGGCGGCCGAACGGCGCCTCGCCGGGAGCGGCGGGCGCGGTGCCGCCCTCCGGCTGGAAGTGGGCGACCTGGCGGTTGAGGAGCGCGGCCTTCTCCGCCGGGTCGTCGACCACGCGCGCGGTGCAGCGCAGCTGGACGGCGGCGTAGTACGAGGTCGGGGTGCCGTGCTCGGACGGCGCGCCCTCGGGAGCCGTCCAGTGGCCCGGTACGAAGACGTAGTCGTCGGCCACGCTCAGGAGCACCGCCGGGCTCGCCTCCAGGGCCCGCCAGAGCGGGTTGGGCCGGGCCAGATGGAGCAGGACGCGACCGTGGGGGCCGGGCTCGGGCTCGTACAGGAAGTGCGTCGGCTGCACCCACGGCGGTTCGCCCGGCGGGCCGTTGACGGCGAGCTGGCCGAAGTCGTGCCGGGAGAGCCACGCGCGCCACTCGCCCTCGTCGTGCGCGGCGTCCCAGGGGTGTATCAGCATGGTTCGTGCCTCCCTCCGCCCGTCGTCAGAGCGCGGCGAGGTAGTCGGGCAGGGCGACGGACGGGTCGAGGTCGTCCGCCGGGACCGGGGTGCCGTAGCCGCCGCGCAGCGGGACCACGCCGGTCCAGTGGGGGAGGGCGAGGTCCTCGGGGTCGTCGTTGGGGCCACCGGTGCGGACCTTCGCGGAGACCTCGTCGAGATCGAGGCGGATCACGGCGGTGGCGGCGAGCTCCTTGGCGTTCGCGGGGCGCGAGTCGGCGGAGCGGCCGGGGACGACGTGGTCCACGAGGGCGTCGAGGGCGGCCCGCAGCTCCTCGGGGTCGGTGACCCGGTGGGCGGTGCCGTGGACGACGACCGAGCGGTAGTTGAGGGAGTGGTGGAAGGCGGAGCGGGCGAGCACGAGACCGTCGACGTGGGTCACGGTCAGGCAGACCGGCAGGCCGGGGGCCTTCGTGCCGTCGCCGGTCGCGCGCAGCGGCCGCGAGCCGGTGGAGCCGTGGACGTAGAGGCGCTCGCCGACCCGGCCGAAGAGGGTGGGGAGCACGACCGGCACGCCGTCGCGGACGAAGCCGAGGTGGCAGACGTAGGCCTCGTCGAGGATCGAGTGGACCAGTTCCCTGTCGTACGAGGCGCGCTCCCGGGAACGGGTGGGCACGGTCCGGGCGGTCGGCGTGTAGGCGGCGGGTCGCACCGGCACCGGTGAGACGGTGTCGGTGGGTGAGGGTCCTTCGACGGTGGCGCTCATGTTGCCCACTCCATTGCACTAGTGCATACTTGTGTTTGTGCTAGGAGAGTATCGGATCGAAGGCCGCCGCGCATCGGAGATCGCCGCCAGCGTCGAGCGGGGGGTCGGCACGGGTGCTCTGGCGCCCGGACAACTCCTTCCCCCCATGCGCGAGTTGGCGACCACCCTGGGCGTGAACCCCAACACCGTCGCCGCCGCCTACCGCACCCTGCGCGAGCGCGGGGTCATCGAGACGGACGGGCGGCGCGGCAGCCGGGTGCGGCCCCGCCCCGCCACGACCGCGCGCGGCTCGATCCGGGTCGAGGCGCCCGCCGGGGTGCGGGACGTCAGCAACGGCAGCCCCGACCGCGCCCTGCTCCCGCCCCTCGGCGACGCCCTCGCGGAGGTCGCGCGGCGGTACGCCGAACAGCCCGGCATGTACGGCGAGGCCCCGGTCGACGAGGAGTTCGGGCGGCTCGCCCGTGCCGCCTTCGACGCGGACGGCGTGCCGGCCGGGCCCGTCGGCGCGGCCTCGGGCTCCCTCGACGCCATCGAGCGCGTGCTCGCGGTCCACCTCAGGCCCGGCGACGCCGTCGCCGTCGAGGATCCCGGCTGGGGCAGCCTCCTCGACCTGGTGCCCGCGCTTGGGCTGCGGCCGGTGCCGGTCGCCGTCGACGACGAGGGGCCGCTCCCCGGGGAGGTCGAGCGCGCGATCCGGCGGGACGGGGCGCGGGCGGTGATCGTCACCGACCGGGCGCAGAACCCGACCGGCGCCTGCGTCGGCGCGGAACGGGCCCGGGAGCTGCGGCGGGTCCTCGCCGCGCACCCCGGCGTCCTGCTCGTCGAGGACGACCACGGGCACGGCATCGTCGCGCAGCCGCTGCACCCCCTGGCCGGGGGCACCGACCACTGGGTCCTCGTCCGCTCGGTCGCCAAGGCGTACGGCCCCGACCTGCGGATCGCCGCCTTCACCGGGGACGCGGAGACCGTCGACCGGGTGCTGGGGCGGCAGCGGCTCGGCCCCGGCTGGGTCAGCCGGCTGCTCCAGCGGACCGTCGCCCACCTCTGGGCCTCGGAGGCGGTGGACCCGGCCGTCGTCGCGCGCTCGTACGGCGAGCGGCGCGACGGACTCGTCCGCGCCCTCGCCCGGCGCGGCGTCGGGGCCTACGGGTGCTCCGGCATGAACGTGTGGGTGCCGGTCGCCGACGAGACGGGCGCGGTCGCGCGGCTCCTCGCGGCGGGCTGGGCGGTGGCGCCGGGCGCGCGGTTCCGGATGGAGACCGGGCCGGCCGTCCGGCTCACCGTCTCCGGCCTGGCCGTCGCGGACGTCGAGCCGCTGGCCGACGCGGTCGCCGGGGCGGCGGGGCCCGCGCCGGCGCGCAGTTACGGGTAGGGGGCCGTCCGCACGCGGTCCGTGCCCCGCCCCGGGATGCGGAGGCTCAGGCGCAGGTCGCGGAATCCCGGGGCGCGGGGGCCGGTGCCAGTGCTTCGGGGGCCGTCGTTCCGGCGGGCGGGGCCGTCGCTCCGGGCTGAGTCGTCGTTCCGGGCGGAGTCGTCGTTCCGGGCGGAGTCGTAGCTCCGGGCTGAGTCGTCGTTCCGGGCGGGGGAGCCGTGCGGCGGGAGGCGCGGGTCTGGGTGAGGGCCGCGCCCGCCAGGACGACGACGGCGCCGACCGGGGTGTTCCAGCCGAGCCGCTCGCCCAGGAGCGTGACGCCCGCCGCCGTGGCGATGACCGGGATGAAGTACGTGACCATGGAGGCCGTCGTCGGGCCGACCTCCGCGACGATGCCGTACTGGAGCAGCATCGCGTACCCCGTGCCGAGCGCGCCGAGCGCGATCACGGCGAGCAGCGGCAGGAGCTCCACCGACTCCGGCAGCGACGTGAACAGCGGCGTGACCACTGCCAGTTGCAGCGTCGCCAGACCCACCTGGGAACCGGCGAGCGAGAGGTTCGAGGCGCCGGTGCCGGCCAGCGTCCGGCGGACGTAGATCCAGCCGACCGCGTAGCTGAACGAGGCGAGCAGGGCGAGCGTGGTACCGGTCACGTCGAGGCCCGAGAAGCCCTGCCAGGCGCCGAGCACGGTCAGCACGCCGACGAAGCCGATGCCCAGACCGGCGGCCCGGACCCGGGTCGGGCGGTCCTCGGAGAGCGCGACGAGGGAGAGCAGCATGCCCCACAGCGGGGTCGTCGCGTTGCAGATGCCGGCCAGGGTCGACGGGATCGTCAGCTCCGCGTACGCGAAGAGGGAGAACGGCAGCGCGTTGAGGAGGAAGGCAGCGACCGTCAGATGGCCCCAGACCCGGGCGCCGCGCGGCAGCCGGTCCCGCTTCACGACCAGGGCGACGGCGAGCACCGCCGTACCGAACAGGAGCCGTCCGAAGGTGACCTGGAAGGGCGCGAAGCCCTCCGTGCCGACCTTGATGAAGAGGAAGCTGAAGCCCCAGATGAGGGCCAGCGCGCCGAACCGGACGCGCCAGTCGAGCGGTGGGCGGGAAGCGGGCCGGGGCGACCCGGCGGAAGGAGCGGGACGGGCGGAGGGAGGGACCGGGGGGACGGGCTGCGGGGCTGCGGGGCTCATGACACTCAGGGTGACCGGAGACGACCGCTTAGGACAAGTGAGACTTCCTCGACCCCTTCCCTTAGGATCGCTTACATGTTGAACCTGGAGCGCCTCCGCACCCTCGACGCCGTCGCCCGGCACGGCTCCGTCAGCGGCGCGGCCGACGGGCTGCACGTCACGACCTCCGCCGTCTCCCAGCAGCTGTCCAAGCTGGAGCGCGAGGTCGGGCAGCGGCTGCTCGCCAAGAACGGGCGGGGCGTGCGCCTCACCGATGCCGGGATGCTGCTCGCCGAGCACGCCGCCCGGATCCTCTCCCAGGTCCAGATGGCCCAGGCCGACATCGAGGCCCAGCGGGGCCGGGTCGTGGGCGAGGTGCGGCTCGCCGGCTTCCCCACGGCGGCCCGCGGCCTCTTCCCCGGCGCGCTCGCCGCCCTGCGCGCCGGTCACCCCGAACTCCGGGTCCGCACGACGGAGCTGGAGCCGGAGCCGGGGGTGCGCGCGGTGCTGCGCGGCGACGCCGACCTCGCGATCGTCCTGGACTGGAGCAACAAGCGGGCGCCCGTGCCCGGTGGCCTGGAGCGCGCCCACCTCTTCGACGACACCGCCGACGTGGCCCTGCCCGCCTCGCACCCGCTGGCCGGGTGCGAGGCGGTGGACCTGGTCGACTTCGCCGACGAGGAGTGGGTGTCCTGGCCGGAGGGCGAGTTCTGCCACGACTGGCTGATGTTCACCCTGCGCTCGCAGGGCATCGAGCCGCGCATCGGCCACCTCGCGGGCGAGCACCACACCCAGCTCGCGCTCGTCGCGGCCGGCCTCGGCGTCTGCGTGACCCCCCGGCTCGGCCGCCCGGTGCCGGAGGGCGTCGCCTTCGTGCCCGTGCGCCAGAAGATGCGGCGGCACATCTACGCCACCTGGCGCGCCGACGCGGGCCGCCGCCCCTCCGTGCGGGCGGTCGTCGGGGCGCTGCGGGCGGTGGCCGAGCCGCTGGGGTGCTGAGCCGCTGAGCTTTTGATGTGCCGAGCCGCTGAGCCTTTGACGTGCTGAGCCGCCGGGGCGTGGCCCGCTCGCCGTCTCACCCGTCCGGGAAGGACCCGAGGAGCCTTACAGTTCTCAGTAGAGTGTCCGAACCTGGACATCTCTCGGGGAAAGTGTCTAGCTTCGGGGAGCCCGGGGCGTGACGCGGCCGGAACGGAGGCGACGCGCATGCCGACACGATCGGTCAGTTCCCATCACGTGCGGGCCGCGCTGCTCGGTGCCGAGCGGCGCGGAGTGGCCGCCGGGCCGCTCCTCGCCCGGGCCGGACTGCCCACCGCGCTCCTGGAGGAGGAGCCCCAGGCCCGGGTCCCCGCCGAGCAGTTCGGCCGGCTCGTCAGGACGCTGTGGGCCGCGCTCGACGACGAGCTGATCGGCTTCGGCGGCGCGCCCAGCAAGGTCGGCACCTTCGCGATGATGGCCCACGTCGTGGTCCACGGCAGCCGGGACCTGCGCGAGGCCCTCCGGCGCGCCCAGACCTTCTACTCCCTCTTCCCCGCCGGACCGCGCTTCCGGCTCGTGGAACCGGCCCCGGACGAGGGGGCCTTCGGCGCGGAAGGGGCCGACGGGGCCGAAGGGGCCGACGGATCCGACGGATCCGACGAGGCCCGGCTGGAGTTCGACGTCTCCGGGTACGACGACCCGCTCCACTTCGGCGCCGAGTCCACCGTCCTCGTCGCCCACCGCTTCGCCGGCTGGCTGATCCGGCGCAGGATCGGCTTGCGCCGCGTCGAGTTCGTCCACCCCGAACCCCGGCACGCCCACGAGTACGCCCTCCTGTTCGGCGCCCCCTGCGTCTTCGGCGCCGGGCGGACGGCCGCCGTCTTCGACCGGGCGGACCTCGACGAACCCGTCCTCCGCGACGGCGCCGCGCTCAAGGTCTTCCTGCGCCGCGCCCCCGTCGACGTGCTCGTCTCCGCCGACTACGGCAGTACGGTCACCGGCCGGGTGCGGCACCTGATCGGGCGCGCCCTGCCCGCCGGTCCCGTGCCGACGCCCGAGCAGCTCGCCGTCCGGCTCTCCGTCAGCCCGCAGACCCTGCGCCGCCGGCTGGCCGCCGAGGGGACGACGTACCAGCGCCTCCGCGACCAGGTGCGGCGCGACCACGCCATCGCCGAACTGGCCGGCGGCCGCGTCTCCATCGAGCGGCTCTCCCGGCAGCTCGGGTTCTCCGAACCCAGCGCGTTCCACCGGGCGTTCCGGCGCTGGACGGGCGAGACGCCCCGCGCGTACCAGGGGAGGGGACGGGGGTAGCGCCGTGCGGTTCGGTTCCTCCGGGCCCGCCCGGTCCGTTCGGCCTCTCCGGCCTCTCCGGCCTCTCCGGCCCCTCCGGTCAACAACCCTGAGCGGTACGGTCACAGCCGCCGTCCGCCGCCCGGCCTACCGTCCCGCCATGACCGAAATCGACCGGTCCGGTGGCGTGCGGCTCCCGGACCCCACCCGACGCCCGTGAACGCGCGCCGGGCGGCCGGCGCCGTCCTCGGGACCGGAGTCCTGCTCTGCCTCCTCGCCGGAGTGGCCGTCACCGCCCTCGGCATCCGGGTCGACGGCACCAGCATGGCCCCCACCCTCCACCAGGGCGACCGCGTCCTCGCCGCCCCCGGCTCCGCGGGGGAGGCGCGCCGGTTCGACGTGGTGCTGCTGCGGGCCACCGGCAAGGACGCCCTCCTGGTCAAGCGGGTGATCGGACTCCCCGGCGACCGGGTCGCGATCGTCTCCACGCCGGACGAGCCCTTCCGCGTCCTGCTCCAGGAGGGCGGCAAGGGACCCCTGTACCGGGTGGCGGCGCCCCAGTGGGCCGCGCAGGCCCACCGCACGGGCGCCTGCTGCACCCCGGAGGGCTCCCGCTCGGCGCGGGCCGAACTGCGGACCGTGCCCGAGGGCGCGTTCTTCTACCTGGGCGACAACCCCGACCTGTCGGACGACTCGCGGGCGTACGGCTGGGGCGAGATCGACCGGATCGAGGGGAGGGTCGGCGTGCGCGCCTTCCCCGTCTCCTCGTCCCCGGACATCGGCAACCGGCCCGTCCTGGAGGAGTACCGGGGGCCGAGCCCCTAGCGGGGCCCTAGGGGGCGTGCGGCGGGAGCTTCTCGCGGCCGGTGCTCAGGGCGACCCTGACCACCGTGTCCGCGACGCGTCGGGCCGACTCCTCCGGGGACGCCGTGGCCTGCACGATGTGGCTCGCGGTCAGCCGCACCGCCGCGTCCACGGCCAGCTCGCGCGCCACCGGATCGACGGTGGGCCACGCCTCCGTGACGTACGCGTCGGCCATGGCCGTGGCCGTGGCGAACGCGGCCGCGGACCGGGTCGTCAGATAGGGGAGCAGTCCGTCCTCGCCGGTGCTCGTCAGCATGGCCCTGATCAGCGGGTTCCGGCCGGCCAGCGTGAGCGTGAAGCCGACGGCGGCCTCGACGGCCGCGCGCAGGTCGTCCCGGTGCGCGTCCAGGCCCGCCTGGATGCCGACGAGGCAGCGCTCCAGCTCGCGCCGGAAGAGGGCCTCGCCGACCGCCTCCTTGGAGGGGAACTCCGAGTACAGCGTCTGCCGGCTGACGCCGACCGCGCCGGCCAGGTGGGCCATGCGCAGCTTGTCGAAGCCGCGCTCCGCGACCGCCTCGTACGCCGCGTCGAGCAGGCGTTCGCGCAGCAGTGTCCGGACCGTCTCCCTGAACCGTGGCATCGGGCAAGCCTAGTCCAGAGGAATTCTTCCGAGGATTGTCCGAAGTGTTGACACTCCACAAGAGAGTGTCCAATTCTCGAACAAGCAGCCGCAAAGTGTCACCCGTCTCCGACCATCCGGCCGAGGACGCACGGCTGTGTTCACATCCCCACCCGCACGCCGCGTGCGGGACGACGGTTGGAGAGCACATGCAGGAAGAGACCAGAGGGGTCACCCGCTGGCGCAGATCGGCGGTCCTGGCCCTGCCGGCCACCGTGGCGATCGGCGCCATGGCCACGGCGATGGTGCAGGGCGCCCTCGCCGCGAACCTCTCGCTGACGAGCGTCCCCTTCACCCTCAGCTCCAAGACGGTGGCCGCGCCGCAGGGCATCGGCGCGGTCATGCACACCGTCGACGCGGGCGGGCCGAAGGGCGCTGCCGAGGTCGGCCTCGCCAAGGCGGGCCTGGACGGCATCTGCGTCCACGCCGTCCAGTCGGTCAACCTCCCGGTGATCGGCAGCCTCGGCACCTGGTCGCTCAACATCTCCTCACCGGCCGCCGCGACCCCGCTCACCAGCGAGCAGCTCGTGGCCGGTGCCGGGCTCCAGGCGAACAAGCTGGTCCTCGACGCCCAGGCGCTCAAGGCGTCGACGGCCACCCTGCACGCCGCCGACGGGAGCCCGAACGTCATCGGTGCCGCCGCCGACAGCGCCGGGATCAAGAGCACCGGCATCACCGACGGCACCCCGGGCCAGTTCGGCCTGGACGCCACCGGCGGCCGGACGGACATCAAGAACCTCAACGCCGACGCCAACGCCGCCACGATCTCCGGCGCGATCACCCTGCCCGACCTGGCGATCGGCATCGCCCACGGCGACAAGGGCTGCTGAGCCGCACGGCCCCGGCGCACCGCCGCCACCGGCCGGGGCCCCGCGCCTTCCGGAACCTTCCGGAACCTTCCGGGCCTTCCGGGCCTTCCGGGTCCTTCCGGAGACGCGGGGCCCCCCGCCCTCGCCCCCGCCCCCTTCCCGTCCCTCCCCGAACCGCCGCTGCGAGGCCTCCATGAGCACCGATCCGCCGACCGACCCGCCCGAGCCGACCCGGCCGGCCGAGGAGCCCGCCTCCGTCGAGGGGACCGCGCGCCCGCGCGGCGCCCGCGGGGCGTTCCGCCAATGGCGCCGCACCCGGCCCTTCTGGGCGGCCGTCTGGACCGGGATCGGCGGCTTCGTCATCTTCTTCCTGCCGATGGCCCCCCTCGGCAAGATCCTCCAGGTCGGCGTCGGCGGGATCGCGGGCATGGCGGGCGGGGTCGTCCTCATGGCGATGGCCCTGCTCATCCTCCTGCTGCCGAGCCAGCGCCACACCGCCGGCGTGCTCGCGGTCATCGCGGGCGTCGCCTCCTTCCCGCTGTCGAACCTCGGCGGCCTCTTCGTCGGCATGGTCCTCTCGGTCCTCGGCGGCTCCATGGCCTTCGCCTGGCTCCCCGAGAAGCCCGCCGGGCGGACCGGCGGTCTCCTCCGCCGCCACCGGAAGGCCGCCGAAACCCCCGTACCCCCCGTGCCCGTTGGGAGCGGATCCGCATGAACCACCTCTTCTCCGGAGCCCGCGGGCTCGGCAAGTCCTTCACCCGGATGCGCACGGCCGGGGCCCGCGCCGCCGCCGACTGGAACACCCGGATGCTGGCCGAGGCCGCCGACGACACCCGCCGCGGCACCCGCTGGGGACGCGGCGCCCTCGCCTTCGTCCCCTCGGCCCTGGCCATAGGGGCCCTCGGCACGGCGCTCGCCCAGGGGGCGCTGGCCGCCAACTTCAGCGTCACCGGCGAGCCCTTCACCCTGACCTCCAACGGCGTCCAGGGCAGCGGCTTCGGCGCCATCGTCAACACCCCCGCCGTCGGACGCCCGGACGGCACCACGACCACCAACACCGCCATGGCGCGCGTCGGTTTCGCGAGCGCCGGGCTCGCCGGACTGTGCGGGATCGTCCACCAGAAGATCGCCGGCGTCCCGTACTCGCTGCTCCTGACCGGCGGTCAGAAGGTGACGGCCACCCCGCCCGGGACCTTCACCACCGACATCGACGCCTCGAACCTCTACATCCAGGCCACCGAACTCCAGGCGTACGGGCCCACCACCCTCCAGAACGCGGTGCTCGGTCAGTCCGCCGACCAGGTCACCGTCGCCGGCAAGCCCCTCACGGGCGCGCAGCCCGGCGGCTTCGGACTCGGCTCGGCGGGCGGCGAGGGCGGCAGCTCCATCAAGCTGCACGGCCTCAACGCCACCTCGTACGACGCCGAGATGGCGGGCGCGCTCGTCCTGCCCGACCTGAAGATCAAGGTCGTTCCCGGAACGGCCACGACGTGCTGAGCCGGGCGAAGGCCGCGTGGGCGTGGTTCGGGGCCTTCCGCCGCACCCGCCCCTTCTGGGGCGGGGTGTGGCTGGTCGCCGGCGGCTGGACCGTCCTCAAGTTCTCCCTCAGCTCGCTCCAGCTGATCGTGAGCACGGGCTTCGGGGGGATCGCCGGCTACCTCGTCGGCGGCGGGATGATCCTGTGCGGCCTCATCCCGATGGCGCTGCCCGCCCAGCGGTACACCTTCGGGCTCATCGGCGCGGTCCTCGCCGTCGTCTCGCTCGTCGTCTCCAACCTGGGCGGCTTCCTGCTCGGCATGGCGCTCGGCGTCCTCGGCGGCTCCATGCTGGTGGGCTGGGGAGCCAAGCGCCCGCGCCGCAGGGCGGTGGAAGGGTGACGGCCGGGCCGCGCGGAAGGGGCGGGGCGCGGCGGAAGTCGCTGGCCGTGAGCACCTCCCTGGTGCTCGCCGTCGCCACCGCCGTCTGGTCGGGGCAGCCGGGCAGCGCCTCGGGGGCGCCCGCCGCGGTCCAGCCGCTCGGCGTCCCCTTCCTGCCCGCCCCGGACCCGCTGCGCGTCACCATCGACAGCATGGTCGCCGTCTCGCTGACCGTCGACAAGAACGTCACCATCCGGCTCTCCGACGGCACGACCCGGACCACCAACCAGTACACCTTCACCAAGCTCAAGATCCGCTCGCACATGAACGTGGTCCAGAAGGCGAACGGCCACACCGTCACCATCGACGTGCCGAACGAGGGCTCGCTCGGCGGTTACGACAGCGCGGGCAAGCCCGAGACGACGACGATGTGGGGGAACATCACCAACGTCTGCCTCCGCGTCCTCGTCAAGATCTGCGGGGTGCAGGGCCTCCTCGACTTCTTCGGCTCCCTCATCCCGCTCACCGCCGGGGCCGAGGACTTCGCCGGGGACATCTACGCCATCCGGACCGTCGACGACCACGCGGCCCTCAACTCCACCGACAACCCCGTCCACCTCCCCGGAACCATCACGGTGACCTCGCCATGAGCCCCGAACGCCACAGCCCGGAAGGACACGTCACCGGCCCGGGGGAAGCCGCTCCGGAGGAGGGCCGCACCCACTGGCGCCGGTCCCTCGCCGTCGCCGTGCCCGCGCTCCTCGCCGCCGGCGGCCTCGGGACCGCCATGGCGAGCGGCGCCCTCGCCGTCGGCCTCAAGATCCAGGACCGGCCCGTCGACTTCACCACCAGCAGCCTGTACGGGACGCAGTACGGCGCCGCCGTCGTCGACCAGGCCGTCGTGCGGCCCGACGGCTCGGCCGGGACCGTGCGGGTGCTCCGCATGGGCTTCGCGGACGGCATGATCAACGGCCTCTGCCTGAGCCAGAAGCAGCAGATCGGCGGAGCCACGTACACCCTGATGCTGACCCTCGGCGACGACAACCCCGGCTCCTGGGAGATCAGGACCAAGAACACCGTCCTCGACCTCAAGAACGCCACCGGCGTCCTCGACATGGACGGCATCGTCGACCTCAACACCAACGGCGCCGACGTGAAGACCGTCAAGGACTCCTCCGGGGCGTACGTCGACAACCCGCTGAACAGCCCCCAGCACCGCTTCGGCATCCAGGCGCGCTACGCCAAGTTCGACCGGATCACGGGCACCGCCCAGGACTTCCAGCTCCCGGGCCTCCTCACCACCCCGAAGCTCAAGCTGTCCGTGAAGCCGGGCTCGGTGGCCTGCCCGGCCCCGCCGGCGCCCACCGGGACGCCGGGGACGCCGTGAGCGGGGCGCGGCGGCCGCCCCCGGGCCGTGGCCGCCGCACCCCGCCGCCTCAGGCCGTCGGCATCGCCATCGTCGCCACCGGGTCCGAGGTCGGACGGGGCGAGCCGCCCTCCGGCTCCACGGTGATGCCGATGCCGGCCGAGCGGTTCGCCGGCCCCTCCAGGAGGACCGTCGAGGTCTCCGCGTCCGGCGTCATCAGACCGGCGGACCGCATCGTCCCGGAGTCGTCGTACCAGAGCTGGTAGACCTTCCCGGGCGGCGGCGCCGGCATCCCCGCCGCGGCGAACACCGCCCGGTCCAGGGACGGGGAGTGGACGAGGGTGCCCACCGCGCCGTCCGCGAGCCGGGCCGTGGAGACCCGGGCGTCGGGCGCGGCGAGGACGACCGCGACGGCCTCCGCGCGCTCCTCCGCGACGGCCGCGCGCCGGTCGGCCTCCTCCGCGCGCTCGTACTGCCAGCCCGCGACGCCGCCGAGCGCCACCAGACCGGCGACCGAGGCGGCGAGCGCCCAGCGGGGCAGCCGCCGCAGGCCTCCGAGGCCGCCCGCGGACCGGCCCACGGACCGGGTCGGGGGCGGGAGCTGGCGGACGTCCGGGATCCGGCGCAGGACCTCGGCGCGCAGGGCCGGGTCGACCGGCGCGGCGACGGCGAGGCCGAGGCGCGCGGTCGTCTCGGAGAGCTCGCGGACCTCGTGCGCGCACGGGTCGCACTGGGCGAGGTGCCGTTCGACGGCCTCCCGCTCCTCGTCCGTCTCCAGGGCGTCGAGGACGTAGGCACCGGTCAGCGTGTGCAGCTCGTCGGTGGTCATCACGCGGTCACCCCCAGGCAGTCGCGGAGCCGGATGAGCCCGTCGCGCATCCGGGTCTTCACGGTCCCCAGGGGGAGCGAGAGCAGCTCCGCGACCTCACGGTAGGTCAGACCGCGGTAGTAGGCCAGGGTGACGGACTGCCGCTGGCGTTCGGTGAGGCCCTGCAGACAGCGCCGTACCCGCTCGCGGTCCAGACGGCTCTCCACCTCCTCGGTCACCTCGTCGTACGCGGGACTGTGGTCGAGCAGCGCGACCCGCCGGGCGCGGTCCGAGGCGGCCTGCTCGGAGCGCACCCGGTCCACGGCCCGGCGGTGGGCGAGGGTCAGCGCCCAGTTCAGGACGGAGCCCCGGTCCGGCCGGTAGCGGGCGGCGGAGCGCCAGAGGTCGACCATCACCTCCTGCGTCACCTCCTCGGACTGCGCGGGATCGCGCAGCACCGAGCGGACCACGCCCAGGACGGGGCCGGAGACCCGGTCGAAGACGCCGGCGAAGGCGTCCTGGTCCCCCCGGGCCACCCGGACCATCAGCTCGGGCAGTCCGTCGCCCCGGTCCGGGACCGGACCGCCTCCGACGCGTGCGTGCTCTCTCATCCGCCTGTGCCCTCCTGCGTGGCCTCGGGTGCGCTGCTCCTGGGGGTGTTCGGAGCGGCGGCCCCGGGGGATTGGTCAGGTCCGCGAGTGGTCCGGTGCGGTCCCTCCCTCCTTCGGGAGGCGGCTCAGCGCGCCCGGCCACCAGGCCTTCGGGCCGAGGTCCCGGACGAGCGCCGGGACCAGGAGCGACCGGACCACCAGGGTGTCGAGCAGCACGCCGAAGGCCACGATGAACGCGATCTGCACGAGGAACGCCAGCGGGATCACGCCGAGCGCCGCGAAGGTCGCCGCGAGCACCACGCCCGCCGAGGTGATCACGCCGCCGGTCGCGGTCAGGCCGATGCGGACGCCCTCGCGGACCCCGTGGCGCAGCGACTCCTCGCGGACCCGGGACATCAGGAAGATGTTGTAGTCGACCCCGAGCGCCACCAGGAAGACGAAGCCGTACAGCGGGACGGAGGAGTCCGTGCCGGTGAAGCCGAAGACGTGCTCGAAGACGAGGGCGGAGACGCCCAGGGTGGCGGCGAAGTTGAGTGCCACGGTGACGACCAGGATCAGCGGCAGCACGAGGGAGCGCAGCAGCGCCACCAGGATCACCAGGATGATCGCCAGGACCACCGGGACGATGAGCGCGCGGTCCCGGGCGGCGGTGCGCTGGGTGTCGTACTGCTGCGCCGTCGAGCCGCCCACCAGGGCGTCCGACCCGGGGACCGCGTGCACGGCGGTACGGAGCCGGGCGAGCGTCTCGCGCGCCGCGTCGCTGTCGGCCGCGTCGGCGAGGGTGGCGTCGATCCGGACCCGGCCGTCGACCACGAGCGGCTTCCCGGGGGCCGGGCGGCCCGTCGCGTCCACCGGGAACGCCGAGTCGACGCCCTCGACCTCCCGCGCGGCGGCGGCCACGCGGGTCGCCGCCCCGGCGTCGGCGATGATCACGGCGGGGTTGCCCGCGCCGCCGGGGAAGTGGCGGCCGAGGGTCTCCTGCGCGGCGACGGACGGCGCGTCGTTCACGAAGATCTCGTCGAAGGGGACGCCCCGGGAGTTCAGCACGGGCGCGAAGGCGGCGCAGGCCAGGAGGCCGGCCAGGGTGATCGCCCACACCTTGCGGGGCGCGCGGTCGACCACGCCGGCGATGCGGTGCCAGAGGGCCTGGCCGCCCCGGGGGGCCTCGGGGTCCGCGCCCTCGGGGAGCGTCTTCGGGCGGGCCGGCCAGTAGGCGGCGCGGCCGGTGAGGACCAGGGCCGCCGGGAGGAAGGTGAGCGCGCTGACCACGGCGCAGACGATGCCGATGGCGCCGACCGGGCCGAGCGCCCGGTTGTTGGACAGGTCGCTGGCGAGCAGGGCGATCAGCGCGAGGGCGACGGTGGCGGCGCTGGCGACGATCGGCTCGACGGAGCGGCGCAGGGCCTTGCGCATGGCGGCGAAGCGGTCGGCGCCCGGAGCGGTGAGCTCCTCCCGGTAGCGGGCGGCGAGCAGCAGCGCGTAGTCGGTCGCGGCGCCGATCACCAGGATGGACAGGATGCCCTGCACCTGGCCGTCGACCCTGACCAGGTCGGCGTCGGCGAGCACGTACACGATCGCGCAGGCCAGGCCGAGGGCGAAGACCGCGCCCACGATGATCATCAGGGGCAGCAGGACGCTGCGGTAGACGACGAGCAGGATCAGCAGCACCGCGATCAAAGCGACGCCGAGGAGCAGCCCGTCGATGCCGGAGAAGGCGCCGGAGAGGTCGGCCTGGGTGGCGGCGGGGCCCGCGAGCCACACGGTCGTCCCCGGCACCGGGGCCGCGGCCTCCCGCACCGAGTCGAGGGTGTCCGGCAGGGCGTCGCCGAGGTCGGGCCGGAGCGGCACGACGGCCCGCAGCGCCTTCCCGTCCTCGGACGCCAGGGCGGGGGAGGGCGGTCCGGCGATCCCCGGGCGGCCGGAGAGCGCGGCGAGGGCCCGCGTCGCACCGGCGGCCGAGCCGGGGTCCAGGGCCCCGCCGTCCTTCGCGGTCCACACCACGATCGCGGGCACGGACTCCGAGGTGCGGAAGGCCTTCTGGGCCTCGATGACCTTGGTGGACTCGGCGCTGCGCGGCAGGAAGGCCGCCTGGTCGTTGGTGGAGACCTCGCCGAGCCGGCCAGCGAAGGGGCCGAGGCCGCCGCCGACGGCGAGCCAGACGAGGAGCAGGACCAGGGGGACGAGGAAGCGGGTCCGGCGGGGGGCGCGGGGCATCGGGTCTCCGAACTATGACTTGACCATTAACAATCTCAATGATTGAGAGAAGTGTGTACCACCCCGGGAAGGGCCGGACGACCGGGTACCCGGAAGCCGGACGACCGGATACCCGGAACGCGCGATCGGATGCCACGGAACACCACGTAAGCGTGCTCTCGTCGGACCTTCCGCCGTGACGGGCCCCGCGGATGCACCCGTTCGGAGTACCCGCTCGTTTCGCGATGCGCTCGTTTCGCGCCGCGTTCCTGCGACCGGCCCGTCTCGGCGACGGGCCCGCCCCGGCGACGCGCTCGCCCCGGTGACGGGCCCGCCCCGGCGACCCGCCCGTCTCAGCGGCGCGGTACGCGCAGGGCGCCCAGTTCGTCGTTCAGGACGTTCAGGAAGCGCAGGGCCACCGCGAGTTCGTCGTCGTCGAACCGGTCCCGCGCCCGGGCCGTCGCCTCCGCGAGCGGCAGGAAGTAGCGCCGGGCCGCCGCCCTCGCCCCGTCCTCGTAGTGCACGTGCACCACGCGCCGGTCGGCGCTCTCCCGGGACCTGCGGATGTGACCGGCCCTCTCCAGCCGGTCCAGACAGGCCGTCACCGCGCCGGAGGTCAGCCCCAGGTGCTCCCGGAGCCGCCCCGGCGTCAGCGGCTCGGGGCTGTCCAGGACGACGGCGAGGGCCTGCACGTCCGTGGGGTGCAGCCCCTGCGCCTGGGCGAAACCGTGCACCAGGCGGTTGATCTCGCCCTGCGTCCGGCGCAGCGCGACGGCGAAACTGTGCAGGTCACCGACCGCGCCCGGAGGGGCGGCGGGAACGTCTCGGTCTTCTTCGCGGGCCACGCGTTCAGCCTATAGACCCCGTCCTCGCGCATCCGTCCGGGCCGCGGCGGAGGAAGACAGGGAGAAGAATCGACGTGGGACCCGTTCCGCGCGGGTCCCGGCACGCATGCCCCCGGGACGGAACGGAGCACCCCCTGCCATGGCGACGCACCCCAGGGCCACGCCCGACCCGACGCCGGACGGTCCGCCCGACGCGGCACCCGAAGGCCCGTCCGGCTCCGATTCCGGCCCCGGCCCCGGTCTCTGCCTCGTGACCGGTGCCGGCGGCTACATCGGCGGCCGGCTCGTCCCCGAGCTGCTCGACGCCGGTCACCGCGTGCGCTGCCTGGCCCGTACCCCCGCCAACCTCCGCGACTACCCCTGGGCGGACCGGGCCGAGGTCGTCAAGGGCGACGTCACCGACGCGGCCACCCTGAAGCCCGCGTTCGAGGGCGTGGACGTGGCCTACTACCTGGTGCACTCCCTCGGATCCGGCCAGGACTTCGAGGAGACGGACCGGCGCGCGGCCCGGACCTTCGCCGAGGAGGCCCGCGCCGCCGGGGTCCGCCGGATCGTCTACCTGGGCGGCCTCACCCCGGCGGGCGTACCGGAGGGCGAACTCTCCCCGCACCTGCGCTCACGGGCCGAGGTCGGCCGGATCCTGCTCGACTCCGGCGTCCCCACGACCGTGCTGCGCGCCGCCGTCGTCATCGGCTCCGGCTCCGCCTCCTTCGAGATGCTCCGCTACCTCACCGAGCGGCTCCCCGTCATGCTGACGCCCAGCTGGGTCAGGACGCACGTCCAGCCCATCGCCGTGCGCGACGTGCTGCGCTACCTCGTCGGCAGCGCGGACATGCCCGCGGACGTCAACCGGACCTTCGACGTCGGCGGCCCGGACGTCCTCACCTACCGCGACATGATGATCAAGTACGCGAAGGTCGCCGGGCTGCCCAAGCGCCTCATCATGTCCGTGCCGATGCTCACCCCCGGCCTGTCCAGCCACTGGATCGGACTCGTCACGCCCGTCCCCGCCGGCCTGGCCCGGCCGCTCGCGGAGTCGCTGCGGTACGAGGTGGTCTGCGCCGAGCACGACATCGCGGAGTACGTCCCCGACCCGCCCGGCGCCCCGCTCTCCTTCGACTGCGCCCTCGAACTCGCCCTCCGGCGGATCCAGGAGGCCAAGGTCACCACCCGCTGGTCCTCCGCCTCGCTGCCCGGAGCGCCCAGCGACCCGCTGCCCACCGACCCCGACTGGGCCGGCGGCAGCCTCTACACCGACGAACGCGAACGGACCGTCGACGCCCCGCCGGAGACCCTCTGGAAGGTCGTCGAGGGGATCGGCGGCGAGAACGGCTGGTACTCCTTCCCGCTGGCCTGGGCCGTGCGCGGCTGGCTCGACCGGCTCTCCGGCGGCGTGGGCCTGCGCCGGGGCCGCCGCGACGCCCAGCGGCTCCGGGTCGGCGATGCGCTCGACTTCTGGCGGGTCGAGGAGATCGAGCGGGGGAGCCTGCTCCGGCTGCGCGCCGAGATGCGGCTCCCCGGACTCGCCTGGCTGGAGATGCGCTCCGAACGGGACGAGGAGGGACGGACCCGCTACCGCCAGCGCGCCCTGTTCCACCCGCGCGGACTCGCCGGGCAGCTCTACTGGTGGAGCGTGGCGCCGTTCCACGCCGTCGTCTTCGGCGGCATGGCGAGGAACATCGCCCGCACGGCGGAGCGCGCGGCGGCCGGTGAACCCGCGCCGGCCGTCCGCACCCGGGACGTGCCGGTCCACGCGGGGGAAGCGCCGCCCCGCGGCTGAACGGCGGCCGCGTGCCCGCCCGCGAACGGCGCGCCCCCTCCGCATCCGTACGCGGGGCGCAGGAAGAAGAAGAGCGGCACAGCAGTACCGCAGGCGCGGCCGTCCCCGCGGCACCGCACCGCCGTACCGCCGTACCGCGGACACGGGCGCACCGCAGGCACCGCCGTGTCGCGGGCGCGACCGCGCCCCAGCCCCAGCCCACCGGGTGGCGTCCGCCCCCCGGCGCGCCACCCGGTGGCCGAACCCCAGGAACAGGCGTCATGACCGTCTCCGTCGTCCTCTTCACCTCCGACCTGCGGGTGCACGACCATCCGCCCCTGCGCGCCGCCGTGGGCGCGGCGGACGAGGTCGTCCCGCTGTTCGTCCGGGACCCCGCCGTCGACCGGGCCGGGTTCGCCGCGCCGAACCGGCTCGCCTTCCTCGCCGACTGCCTGGCCGACCTCGACGCCGGACTGCGGCGGCGCGGCGGGCGGCTCGTCGTGCGCGGAGGCGACACCGTGGCCGAAGTGTGCGGCGTGGTGCGGCAGTCCGACGCCGACGAGGTCCACATGGCCGCCGACCACTCGTCCTTCGCCCGCGCCCGCGAGGAACGGCTGCGGGACGCCCTGGAGTCCGACGGGCGCCGGCTCTACGTGCACGACGCCGTGACCACCGCCGTGCCGCCCGGCGACGTCACCCCTCAGGGCTCCGACCACTTCGCGGTCTTCACCCCGTACTTCCGGCGCTGGTCGGGCGAACAGCTCCGGTCGCCCCTGGCGGCCCCCCGGACGGTACGGGTGCCGGACGGCCTGCGCTCCGACGAACCGCCGTCGCGCGCCTCCGTGGCGGACGTGTCCGAGGGCCTGGCCAAGGGCGGCGAGAGCACGGGCCGGCGCAAGCTCGGCGCCTGGCTGTCCCGGCACGCCGACGCCTACGAGACGGGCCACGACGACCTCGCCGGCGACACCACCTCGCGCCTCTCCCCGTACCTCCACTTCGGCGCGCTCTCGGCCACCGAGGCCGTCCACCGGGCCCGCGCCCGGGGCGGTCCGGGCACCGAGGCCTTCGTGCGGCAGCTGTGCTGGCGGGACTTCCACCGCCAGATGCTCTCCGCGCGGCCCGGGGCCGCCACCGAGGACTACCGGCCCCGGCACGACCGCTGGCGGCGGGGCGCGGCCGCCGAGGCGGACCTGCGGGCCTGGAAGGAGGGCCGCACCGGCTACCCCGTGGTGGACGCCGCCCTGCGCCAACTCGCCCACGAGGGCTGGATGCACAACAGGGGCCGGCTGCTCACCGCCTCCTTCCTCACCAAGACGCTCTACCTCGACTGGCGGGAGGGCGCCCGGCACTTCCTGAGCCTCCTCGTGGACGGCGACCTCGCCAACAACCAGCTCAACTGGCAGTGGGTGGCCGGGACGGGGGCCGACAGCCGCCCGAACAAGGTCCTCAACCCCGTCGCCCAGGGCAGGCGTTACGACCCCGACGGCGCCTACGTCCGCCGCTGGGTCCCCGAACTCGCCGCCCTCCCCGGCGCCTCGGTCCACGAGCCCTGGAAGCTGAAGGACCGGGACCGGGCCGCGTACGACTACCCCGAACCGCTCGTCGCACTCGCCGACGGCACCGCCCGCTTCCGGCACGGCAGGGGCCTGGAGTAGGGCGGGAGAGGCGAGGGGCGGGAGGCGAGGGGCGGGAGGCGAGGGGCGGGAGGGCGGATCGGGAAGCGATGCGCCGGAAGAGGAAAGACGACGCACAAACGATGCGAGTTGTTCCACCTCGCTCTCCGGCCGGAGTCTGAGGGAGCCGGGGGCACGGAGCCCCAGCGAGGAGGAGCTTCGCCATGAACGCAGCCCGTACGGCCGTCCGCGGCCCCGCCCCCGCCGAAGAGCCGACCGCCCCCGCCCGCCACGCGGACCTCCGACGGGACGGGGCGACGGCCCTCTCCACCGGCCTCTCCGACGGGGAGGCGGCCCTTCCCGTCGGCCTCTCCGACGCGGAGGTCGGCCTGGGGCTCGTCCGGGGCGACGAGCGCTGCCTCGTCCTCGCCCACCACCGCTGGGCGCGCCTCGTGCACACCCTGGCCGCCCGTGCCCTGGGCGACCCGCGCGAGGCCGAGGACGTCACGCAGCAGGTCTTCCTCGCCGCCTGGCGCGGCCGTGCCGGCTACCGTCCCGAGCGCGGCTCCGTGCCCGCCTGGCTCGTCGGCATCACCCGGCGGAAGATCGCCGACGCCCTCACCGCCCGCACCCGCCGGCTCGACCTCGTCGCCGCCGCCGGAGCGGCCCTGCCCCCGTCCGACGGCACCGGGGAGGGCCCCGAGCACGTCCTCGACCGGATCGTGGTCACCCGCGAACTCGCCCGCCTGCCGCGCGTCCAGCGCGACGTCCTGGCCCTCGCGTTCTTCGGGGACCTGACGCAGACGCAGATCGCCCACCGGACCGGCATGCCCCTGGGCACCGTCAAGAGCCACGCGCGCCGGGGCCTCCAGCGGATGCGCCGCAGCCTCGCCGTCGCCGAGGCGGCCACCGCCTGAGACCGGACGCGCACCCCGCTCCGCATCCGGTTCCGAAGACCTGACGTTCTATGACCCGCGCGAGGTCCGTCCTCCGCCGGGTCCGCCGGTCCGGCCCGCCCCGCTCCCTGTCCGGGCGGCCGGGCGCCCGGCACCCGGACCGCCCCGGGACCTCCCCGTCCGGCAGGGTCCGTACCCGGCGGCCCGTGAGACCTGGCAGACTGCGGCCCTCACGGTCGTCTCCCCCCTCGCCACGAGCGGACCGCTCATCCTGGGAAGCGGCAAGCGACTTCTGGAGGCCCCATGACGCAGCGGCCCGGACACACGGCCCACGAGGCCCGCGCGAGCGGGTTCTCCCCCCGGCCGGCACACCGGCGCGCGGGCGGGACGGCCGCGCGGTGAACGTCTGCCGTACCCGGCGCGCCGACAACGGCGCCCTCCTCGTCCGCAGCACCCCCGCGGCCCCCGCCACGCCCACCGCGGCCGTCCTGCTGCTCCACGGCGGCCGTGCCGACGGGCCCGAGCCGCCGCCCGCCCTCAACCTCCCCGCGCTGCGCATGCGCCCCTTCGCCGCCGCCGTGACCCGTGCCGTCCGGGGCCGGAGCGTCCTCGTCGCCGAGGTCCGCTACCGCCACCGCGGCTGGAACGGCGAGCGCGCGGACGCCGCCCGGGACGCCGAGACCGCCCTGAGCGACCTCAGGGAGCGGATCGGGTCCGTGCCCGTCGTGCTCCTCGGCCACTCCATGGGCGGCCGCGCCGCGCTCCGCGCCGCCGGCGACCCGGCCGTGCGCGGGGTCGTCGCCCTCGCGCCCTGGTGCCCGTCCGGCGAGCCCGTCGAGCACCTCGGCGGGCGGCGCCTCTACCTGCTCCACGACGAGACCGACCGGGTCACCTCCGCCCGCGAGTCCTGGGACTTCGTCCGCAGGGCCAGGGCGGCGGGGGCCGACGCGGTGGGCATCCCGATGCGGATCGGCGGCCACGCCATGCTCCGGGGCGCGGACCTCTGGCACCGCCGTGCGGCCGAACTCACGGCGGCGCTGCTGTCGCACGGCTGAGACCGCCGAGTCCCGCCCCGCGCCCGGTCACACCGGGGGAGCGGCCCGTACCCCCGCGTGGTGGGAGAGCGCGTCGAGCGCCTCCCGCAGACCGCCCGGGCGCAGCGTCCCCGGCTCCAGGGTCCGGCCCGCCCAGCCGGGACCGGCCAGGAGCATCAGCGGACGCGTCCGCGCCCCCTTCACGCCGAACGAGCTCCCGGCGACGTGCCGGGCGAGGGCGTGGTTCGCGGTGGAGCGCGCCTGGGACCAGAGCACGACCGCGGCCGGGCCCATGCGCCGCACGGCGGCGTCGAGCGCCTCGGCGGGGACGGCCGCGCCGAACATCCGGGTCGGCAGACCGCGCTCGGAGAGCCCCGCCGCCAGCGCTTCGAGCGGCAGGGTGTGCTGTTCGCCGGGCACACAGGCCAGGAGCACCGGCGGTACGGAGGCCACGGAGCCGTGTCCGGCGGGCGCGACCTGCCGGAGCGCGGTCGACACGTGCCAGGACAGCAGGTGCTCCACCTCGACGTAGCGGTCACCGGACGACTCCCACTTGCGCCCCACCGCGTGCAGGGTGGGGGCCATCACCTCCTCCCAGGCGGTGACGAGCCCGTGGTCCGCGACGGCGTCCCGGAGCAGCGCGTCCAGGGCGGGGCCGTCGAGCCGCACGGCGGCCCGCGCGAGCCCCCGGCACTCCCGCCGCACGTCGCCGAGCGGCAGCCCGTTTCCCGACCCGGGCTGCCGGGTCGGCCCCGGCCCTCCGGGACCCGCTTCCCGCTCGTCCACCGGTTCCGGGTCCGGTTCACGGGCCGGGGCCGTGGACCGGACCCGCGTCCCCGGCGTCGTGCCGGGGGCCGCGTCCGGGACCTCCGTCCTGCCCGTCCGCGCGATCCGCGCCGCCTCGGCCGGCGGGGCCCCCGAGGCCGTCAGCCGGCACATCTCCTCCAGCATCGCGACGTCGTCCGGGGCCCAGCGCCGGTGCCGCCCGTCCTCGCGGGCGGCGGGGCCGATCCCGTACCGCCGGTCCCAGGAGCGCAGGGTGGTCGGTGACACCCCGAGGCGCCGCGCCACCGTTCCGGTGGTGAGGCCGTACGTCGCCGAATCGGTCATACGATCAGGTTACGACGCACAAGCGATGCGAGTACGCCTCAGGCGGCCGGTCCGGTGCGCTCGGCGGCCAGCAGCCCCGCGCAGGCCTCCCGTGTCGCCCGGTGCACGGCACGGGCGAGCCGCGCGCCCCAGAGCGAGCGCGGTCCGGCGAAAGGCTCCGCGAACGGTCCGGCTCCGTTCCCGTCGGCGGAGGGCGCGGCCACGCAGACGGCGTCCGTCGGCGTGCCGGAGGCGTCCGCGCCCAGTTCGACCAGGGCCTGCGTCTTCGCCTCCGTGGCGGTGGCCACCGCGTTCACGAGGGCCGCGTCCGTCAGGGGCACGGGCAGCGACACGATGATGTTGATCGTCCCGGGGCGCGGGACCGCGATCCCGCCGGCGCCCGGAGCGGCGGCCCAGCCCCGTACCCCGATCCCGGCCGTGACCACGGCGTGCGCGCCGCCGTCCACCGCGTGGCGCCGGTCCGCGACCGAGGCCGCCGTCATGAGGCCCACGCCCGGGCCGGAGAGCCCGGCGTCCGAGGCGAGTTCGCTGAGGTGGGCGACGGGGTCGAGCCGGTCGTAACCGGGCGGCACCTGGGCGTTGACCACCCACTCCCGCTCGCCGATGCCCCCGCCGAGCACCGCGCTCGACACCATCCGCACACCCGGCCCCGGGACCCAGACGAGGAGCGGCCACTCCCGCCCCCGTTCCGTGTGGCCGAGCAGGACGGCGTCGGCGAGGGACGGGCGGGCGGGGAGGGTCCGGGAAAGCACCCCACACCCTAACGCGCGGCCTTTTTCTCACTCGAACGAGTGAAAGCCCCTTTCGGACCCATCCGGTCGGCGCCCGGTTCCGAATCACCCGTGACAGCAGGGCCGGAAGCGAACGATTCGCCGCCGACGGCCCGGACGCGCCACCGCCCCCCGCCGGGGAGGCAGTGCCGCCTCTCCCCATAGGTGCGCAGTCCTCTACGCATCCGGACCAAAGAGGTTCCTCCCATGACCACTTCCCGCATCCGCCGCGCCGCCGTCGCCGTGGCCGCCGCGGCCGTACTGCCCTTCGCCCTGGCCGCCTGCTCGGACTCGGGCAAGAACGAGGCGTCCGGGTCCGGCGCCCAGGCCTCCAGCGCCCCCGCGCAGGAGAACACCTCGGCCCCCGCCGACTCGGGCATGACCTCCGACGGCCCGTTCGGCCCGGCCTGTGCCGGTGTGCCGAAGGAGGGCGCCGGCTCCTTCGACGGCATGGCGAAGGACCCCGTCGCCACGGCCGCCTCGAACAACCCGGCCCTGTCCACCCTGGTGACCGCCGTCAAGCAGGCCGGTCTGGTCGACACCCTCAACAACGCCCAGAACATCACCGTGTTCGCGCCGACCAACGACGCCTTCGCGAAGATCCCGAAGGCCGACCTGGACAAGGTCCTGGCCGACAAGGCCATGCTGACCAAGATCCTCACGTACCACGTGGTGGGGCAGAAGCTGACCCCGAAGCAGCTGGAGAACGGCACCTTCGAGACCCTTGAGAAGAGCACGCTGACCACGAAGGGCTCGGGCGAGGAGTACACGGTCAACGACTCCTCGAAGGTCGTCTGCGGCAACGTCCCCACGGCCAACGCGACCGTCTACATCGTCGACACCGTCCTGATGCCCAAGTAGGCGCCGCAGAAAAGGCGCCACGCGCGCGGAGCCCGCGGCGGGAGCGACCGCGGGCCGGACCGAACGGGATCGGGCCCCACGCGCGCGTGAATACGTCCGAAGGGCACTCACAGGCGGGACCACCGGAACTTGGGGCCGGTGGTCCCGTTGCCGTGCCGGGTGCCGTGCCCGGTGTCCGGTGGTCCTTCTGCGGTGCCGGTGGTCCCGCTGCCGTGCGTGGTGCCCGCTGCCCGGTGCCGGTGGTCCCGCCGCCGTGCCCGGTGCCGTTTTCCGTCGCCGTGCCCGAGGCGTGGACCCGCCACCGGCGCGGAGTGACGCCCGGCCCGCCGGACTCGTTTGCCGGGCATGCCGTCCCGTCACGCCGTCCCCGGCGCCGCGATACCAGCCCACCGCCCCGCCCGCGAGGCCGCCGAGGCCGCGCTCGTCGAGCACTACCCCGCGCTCGTACGGCTCGCCCACCTCGTCCTGCCGCCCGCGCTCGGCCGCCACCGCCGCGTCCTCGCCGCCCACGCCCTCGTCCAGAACTCCCTGGTGGGGACGGCCGGCCGGCCGAAGGGCGGGACGCCCCCGACCGGGCCGCCGACCGCCGGGGCCTCCCTGCCCGGGCAGCGCTCCGGCGAGCGCCCCGCGCACGCGTGGCTGCGGGCGACCGTCGTCCGCGCCGCGCTCCGCCCGCCGCGCCGCTTCCCGCCCCCGTTCCCCTTCCCGCTGCCCCTCGTCCTCGGCCTGCGGCTCTTCCCCCGGGCCGGGGGAACCGACGAACTCGCCCTCGACCGGGCCCTGGCCGAGGCCGCCCCCGCCACCCGGGCCGCGCTCGCCCTGCGGACGCTCGAAGGCCTCCCCGCCGACGCGGCCGCCCGGCTCCTCGCCTCGGCGGGCGTCGCGGATCCCGCCGCCGCCCTCCGCGCCGCCGAACGGATCGACGCGGCGTCCGGCACCGACGTCGAGACGCTCCTCCGCAGCGCCGAGTTCGACCCCTGCACCGTCCACACCCGGCCCACCGACCTCCTGCGCCGCCGCCGGCACACCCGGCTCGCCGCCCTCGCCGGTGCGCTGCTGCTCGCCACGGCGGGCGTCGCCGTCGCCGCCGGGGTCCGGGCCGGGACGGAGGCGGAGCCCGCCGCCTCCCGGGCCGCCCCGGCCCTGACGGCGGACCCCGCCGCGCTCCTCCGCACGCCCGCCGACCGCTGGGCCGACACCTCGCGCGTCGACCTCACCGCCTGGCCCGCCCGCGGTGCGGGGACACGGGACACGGCCCTGCTCCGGCGGGCCCTGGAGGCGTGGGCCCGGGGCGCCGGGGACGGCGTCCGGCCGACCGCCGCGCCGGACACGTCCGTCTCCCCGCCCGCCGAACCGCCCCGGCTCCTCTTCGCGGGCCCGGTCGACGGCGCGGACGTGGTGCTCCTGCACGACGGGCGCAGGCTCGCCCGGTACGCCGAACCCCGCGACGGACGCGGGCCCGTCGCCCTCGACCTCGCGCGGGCCGACGACGCCGACGTCACCACCGGCGCCGCCGTGGCCCTCACCCGCACCGCCGGGCGGGCCCGGTACCTCCTCGCGCCCTGGATCGCCGAGGCGGCGGTACGGGACCTCGGCGCGCCCGGCACCGCCGCCCGCCCGCTGGACGTCACCCCGGACGGAGTGACCGGCCCCGTCCCGTACGGCGTCCCGTCCCGCGCGGGGCGTGCGCCCGGCGCGTGCGCGGGCGCGACCGCGCTCCAGCTTCGCTCCTCGACCCGGATCGTCGAGGACCACGCCTTCCTCCTCGCCGACCTCGGGGAACTCGTCCCCGCGCACCTCACGTGGACGCCCCCGCCGGGCACGGGCGCCCCGGCGCGCGCGCCCCGCGAGGCGACCGGCGCACGCGGGCTCGCGGCCTGGGCGCGTTCGGCCTGCTCCCTGGCGGCGCTGCACGGCACCGGGGTCCGGTCGGTCAACCGCTGGGAGTACGCCGAACAGCCCCTGCCCGAGCGGGCGGGCCGGGCCCTGTGGGTCTGCTCCCGCGCCGAGACCTGGGAGGGGAGCGGCCGGGCGGCCGTCTCCTTCGAGGCGCCGGGCGGCCCCGCGCCCCGGCCCGTGACGGAGCTCCGGGACACGGCGGCGTGCGGCCGCTTCGGCCAGCACGTCCTGGCGGGCACGTACTGGACGGCCCCGTCGGGCAGGCGGTACCTGCTCGCGGCGGGCAGCCGCCGGCTGACCGGCGTCACCGCCGGGAGAGCCGTCGCCGCCACCGCGCGCGGCCCGTTCCTGGCGGCCCGGGCCACCGCGGAGGGACCGGTGCGCCTCACGGGCCGGCTCCCCGACGGCTCCGCCCTCCCGGGGTTCGACGTGCTCCCGGAGCCCACCGCCCATCAGAGATTCGCCACCCATCAGGGACCCACCGGCCACGAGGGATCCACCGGCCGACGGGGGCCCACCGCCCTCCTCGGCCCCGCCGTCCTCCCGTAAGGCCCCGGCCGCCGGCCGCGTCAGGGTTCTAGGACCTCCACGTGGTCGGCGACCGCCACCACCAGGACGCGGGCGCCGGGGCCGACGGTGCGCCAGCGGTGGCGCACCCCGCCGGACATCAGCAGCGTGTCCCCGCGCCCGAGGCGGTGGACCCGGCCCTCCGCCTCCACCTCCACCGTCCCGTCCGCGACGTACAGCAACTCGTCGTTCCGGTGCAGGAACTCGCGGTCCGCGTCGTGCTCGCCGGTGAACTCCAGGGCGTGCACCTGGTGGCGGCCCCGGGTTACCGGCCGCACCCGCGCGCCGTCCCGCAGACCGCTGTCGTCCCCGGCGCGGACCACGTCCACCGTGCGGGTCTCGTCGGACGCGGCGAGCAGCTGGACGGCGGTCGTGTCGAGCGCGTCGGCGATCCGCTGGAGCGACCGCATGCTGGGGCGGGCCCGGTCGTTCTCGATCTGGCTGAGGAAGGGCGAGGAGAGCCCGCTGCGCTCCGCCACGTCGGCCAGGGTGAGGTCGAGGGACCGCCGGCGACGGCGCACGGCCGCCCCCACCCGGGGCGCGCGCCCATCATCGCCGCCCTGCTTCCCTCCGTCGCCGCGCGGCGTCCTCGCCTCCATCGTCGTCCCCGTCCCTCTCCGCCCGGCGGTGCCTGCCGCGATCCTCGCTGCTCCCGGCACCCTACGCGGCGGCCGTGACGGGATCCGGGCACGGTTTCGCACTCCTGACACACGCCCGTCACATGACGCCTCTAGTTTCAAAGCCAGTTGCTCCAGTCAAAGAAAGTTTGACGACGGAGCCCCGCAGCCGACCCGGAACGCAGGAGCCCCGCCATGCCCGCGATCGACCAGAACTCCCGCCGCCGACGACCGACCGGCCTCCTCGCCCTGGACGAGACCGCCGCCCACCCCGGCCACACCCTCTACGCCCCGCTCACCGGCACCGGCGAGGTGTACCTCGTCGACCTGCGCGGCGAGACCGTCCACCAGTGGAACCTGCCGTACCGCCCCGGCCGCCACGCACGCCTGCTCGCCGACGGCACCCTCGCCTACAACGGCGTCCTGCCCGGCGAGGACGCCCCGTTCCCGATGTGGCACAAGTACCGGGGCGGCGTCATGCTCCACGCCGCCCCCGACGGCACGGTGCTCCGCGAGCACCGCGACCCCCTCCAGCACCACGACGCCCACCACCTCGACGACGGCCGGATCCTCTACACCGCCCTCGAACCCCTCCGGGCGCCGACGCCGAAGCCGTACGCGGCGGAGTGCCCGGCTCCGAGGCCGACGGCGGCACCGTCTGGGCCGACACCATCCGCGAGATCGGACCCGACGGCGAACTCCTCTGGTCCTGGAACGCCTCCGAACACCTCGACCGCGACGCGTACCCGCTGCACGAGGCGTACGCCCGCGAGCACTGGCCCCTGATCAACAGCGTCACTCCGCTCCGCGACGGCAACGTCCTCGCCAGCCTCCGCAGCGTCTCGGCCGTCGTCGTCATCAGCCGGGAGACCGGCGAGATCCTGTGGCGCAGCGCCCCCGGCACCACCAGCCAGCAGCACGCCCCGACCGAGCTCGACGACGGCCGGTTCCTCGTCTTCGACAACGGCGTCTTCCGGCCGCACCACGACGTCCCGTACTCCCGCGTCGTCGAGATCGACCGGGAGAGCGGCGCGATCGCGTGGGAGTACCACGACCCGGCCCGCGAGTTCTTCTTCGCCCCGTTCATGGGCTCCGCGCAGCGCCTCCCCAACGGCAACACCCTCGTCACCGACTCCCCGTCCGGCCGGCTCTTCGAGGTGACGAAGGACGGCTACCTGTGCTGGGAGTACGTCGTCCCGCACTTCGCCGGATACCGGGAGGACGAGGTCCGCGGCCTCTTCCCGTCCGAACCCAACGCCGTCTTCCGCGCCTACCGCTACGCGGCCGCCGACATCCCGTGGCTGGGGGCCGGCTCGTGACCCCGACCACCGCCCCCGCACCGGCCGCCGCGTCCGGCACCGCCCCGGTCGACGCCCGCGTCCCGGCCCGCAGACTCCTGCCGCTCGCCGCGCAACACGTCCTCGCGATGATCGCCGCGCCCGTCTCCACCGTCTTCCTCACCGCCGGCACCCTGGGCCTCGCACCCGGCACGACGGCCTCGCTGCTCAGCGCCGTCCTCATCCTGTGCGGGGCGGGCGCGCTGCTCCAGTCCCTGGGCGTGTGGCGGATCGGCGCCCGGCTGCCGTTCGTCATGCTGCCCGGCGGCGCCGCCACCGCGCTCTTCCTCCAGATCGCCCAGGACCACGGCACGCCCACCGCCGCCGGCTCCGTCCTCCTCGCGGCGGCGCTGCTCATCGCCGTGCTCCCGCTCTACGCGCGCGTGGTCCGGCTCTTCCCGCCGCTCGTCATGGGCGTCACCGTGCTCCTCATCGGCATTGCGATGATCCGGGTCGCCGCCCGGCTCGTCACCGGACCCGACGGCGAGGGAGAACCCCGCGCCGTCCTCCTCGCGGGCCTCACCGTCGCCGCCACCGTCGGCGCGTACGTCCTGCTGCGCGGGGTCTGGCGGCAGACCGCGATCCTCACCGGCATGGCGGCCGGCGTCCTGCTCGCCGTCGCCACCGGCCTCGGCGCCTTCACGCCCGCGCCCGGCAGCGGCTTCTCGCTGCCCGCCCTCCTCCCGTACGGCACACCGCGGTTCGACGTCCTGGCCGCGCTGCCGCTGCTCGTCTTCAGCCTCACCACCCTGGCCGAGATCACCGGCCAGACCGTGCTGAACAGCGAGACCGTCGGCCGGACCCCCGACCCCGGCAGGGACGTCCCCCGCGTCGCCCGCGCCGACGCCCTCGTCTCCCTCGTGGGCGGCCTCTTCGGCACGTCCCTGATGGTGACCAGCGCCGAGAACATCGGCATCGGCCGGCTCACCGGGGTCCGCAGCCGCTTCGTCACCGCCGCGGCCGGGGCGCTCCTGATCGGCGTCGGCCTGGCGACCCCCGTCTCCCGCGCCCTCGCCGGCATCCCGGAGGCGGTCGTGGGCGGCTCCTCGCTCGTCGTCTACGCGGTGATCGCCGTGATGGGCGTCGAGATGCTCCGCCGCGCCGATCTCTCCGGCACGGGCTCCATGGCCGCCGCCCTGGCCCTCGCGGCCGGCCTGCTGCCGCTCCTGACCCCCGGCCTGTACGACGGCTTCCCCGGCTGGGCCCGCACGGTCCTGGGCAGCGGCGTCGTCGCCGGCACGCTGACCGCCGTCCTGCTGACCGCGCTCCTCGGCCGGTCCGGCCGACGGGACGGGGACCCGGAACCGGACGGCGCGAGGACCGGGGCCCCGGGGCCGCGCGCCCCCGGGTGACGGGAGGGCCCGCGCGCGGCCGGCGTCCGTCCCGTGGTCGCCCGGCCCGGGCGGTACGCCTCCCGCGCGGGATCATCCGTCGACGGCCGCCCGCTGCCGCTTGCCGAGCTCGTACATCAGCTGCTCGTTCGTCCTGACCTTGAAGCGGGTGCGCAGGGCAGCCACGTAGGTCGTGTAGGTGCGCGGGCTGATCTCCAGCGTCCGGGCGATGGCCTCGCGGGTGCCGCCCTCGGAGAGCATCCGGAGGATGTCGCGCTCGATCAGCTCGCGGTCGCTGGGGCCGTCCGCCGGCGCCGGGAACCAGGGGTCCGCCGCCTCCCAGTGCAGCTCGTACTCCTCCCGCAGCCACGCGAGCAGCGCCGGGTCCCGGACGGCGATGGCGGGTTCGTCCTTCCCCTCGCCCGCCCGGCGGTCCGAGATCAGCGCCACCGTGTCGGTGATGACCATGCGGGGGAACCTGCGCGAGGAGGTCCTGCTCTCGGCGGCTCCGGTCCCGGCCGTCCTCCGGGCGTACTCGGTCTCGGGAGCCCGGGTCCGGGCGCTCGTCGGGTAGAGGCTGCGGTAGCGGACGCCTCCCCGCTCCAGGAGGGTGACGTCGCGGACGGTCGACGTCGCCAGCCGCTCCGGGTGCCTCGGCCGCGTCTGGGACGACCAGACGGCGGTGGAGGCCTCGATCGCGTTGTGGAGGAGGTGGTGGACGGCCGTCGGGCCCTCGACGATCTCGATCGCGTCGGTGTCGGGCCGGACTTCGGCGCCCGCCCGGTCCAGCGCGCCCAGGACCGACGGGATCCGCCGGATGCGCCGGATGCGGCGTTCGACTTCGTCAAGTTCCCGGCGGATCAGCTCCCGTTCGACGTGGGGGAGCGGCCTCGTGCTGGGCCGGTCGGTGAGGGGCTCGGTGAAGACGACCCCGGCCCTCCGCAGGTTCGCCAGTCGCGGATCGTCCGCCTCCAGGCCGTCGTCCCCGCGCCGGAGCTGCCGGTAAAGCCGCACGTCGTCCTCGGAAAGGCCGAAGCCGTCGGCCTCGTGGGCCGCTTCGCCGCGTTCGTCCACAGTCTCCCCCTGCCCATCCGCGCAATGCGCCGATGGGCATCCTCGATTCCTTGCGAGCGCCGAACCGGTAAGGAAGCCTAACTCTCCGTGAGTTGACCGGGCGCGCGGGAAGAACCCGCGGAGCAGCGCGGGAAACCCCGCTTCGCGCACGAGGAGAGACCCGGGATGCCCCTGAAGGAGCCGCGCCGTCCGGACGCGCACGGGCGGCGGGCGGCCGACAGGTGGACCGCCCTGCGCGAGCAGGTGCACCTGTGGGCGGCGACGCGCCGGGCCGGACGCCTCATCAACCGCGATCTGGGCCTCGTGGGCGCCGGCGACATGGAGGCGGTGATCAGGGCGGTCGAGGAGAAGCGGGGCAAGAGGATCACCATGGTCCGGGTCCCGCTCCCCCCGGAGGTGTCCGCCTTCTGCGTCCGCGGCCACGACCGGGAGTACGTCGTCGTCGACTCGCGGGCCGGTGAGCTGACCCGGGCGCACGCCACCCTGCACGAGCTCTTCCACCTCTGGGAGGAGCACCCCGCCGAGGACGGCGGCCACGACCTGGAGATGGACGAGTCCACGGTCCGCCTGCTCCTGCCCGGCATCAGGCCCGAGGCCGCACTGAGGATCCTGACCAGGTCCCACTACACCAAGAAGGCCGAACTGGGCGCGGAGACGTTCGCGACGCTCATGCTGCAACGGCTGCACCTCTCCGGGGCGCGCGGCGACGAACCGGTCTCGTCGACCCTCGCGCACAGGAGCGCCGGTGTCTGAGGGGACGACCACGGCGGTCTACTTCTGCGTGGCGGCGATCAACCTGCTCATCAGCGCGGGGAAGGGCATGGCCCTCCTGCGGGAGCGGACGGCCACCCTGGCCCTGATCACCCTCAGCTTCTCCGTGTCGGTCCCGGTGTACGCGGCGGCCAGCCCGGCCGGCTACCGCGTCCTCGGCGAGCTCACCGGGCGCCCCAGCGCCGCGACCCTCCCGGTCTACGCGGGAATCGTCGTCTGCTACGCGATCACGCACGTCCTCACGGTGCTCTGGACCGTGACCTCCTCGCCCGGCGAGCGCGCCGGGGTGAACCGGCGCGCGCGGGCGTGGGCCGGAGCGTACGCGGGCGTGATCGCGGCCATGGTGGTCACCTTCCGGGCGGCCGACCTGGACGGGCGCCCGGCGGACCCCCTGCGCTTCAACACCGACTTCGCCGAGGGGCAGCCGTTCGTCCTCGCCTTCCTCGCCCTGTTCCTGAGCGCGCTGTCCTGCGCCACGCTCGGCACCGCCCGGCTGGCCCGGCGCACGGTCCCGCGAGACCCGGAGCTCCGGCACGCGGTCCGGTACTTCAGCGTGTCGATGGTGATCTGCTTCGGGTACGTGGTGTGCAACGTCCCGGCCGTCCTCCTCGCGAGCCTGGGCGGTCACGCCCTCGACGAGGTGGGCGTCCTGGGATCGCTCTTCGGCACCGTCGGGGCGCTCCTCACGAGCTACGGGATGACCGGGGCCGCCGTGAGCGCGTGGCTGCGGGAACGGCGGGACGTCAAGACCCTCGAACCGCTGTGGCGGCTCGCGGTGAAGGACGTGGACGAAAGGCTCGCGCTCGACCCGCGCGGCACCGGCCTGCGCCTCACCCACGTGCGCTTCACGCTGCACCGCCGGGTGGTCGAGATCCTCGACGGGATGCGCGTGCTGCGGGCCTGGTCGTCGGCCGACGCGGCCGGGACCGCCGAACGGCACGTGGAAGCGGGGGACCCGTCCCTCCCCGCGGCGGAGCGGCAGGCCGTCGTGACGGCGGTCGTCCTGCTCGACGCCGCCCTGCGCCTCCGCGAGGCACGGCTCCGCGCGGCCCGTTCGGGGCAGGCCCGCCCGGTCCCGCCGGACGCCCCGGCCGCTCCGCTTCCCGGAGAGGACACGGCCGCGTCCGACGAGCGGCGCCGACTCCTGCTCGTCGCCGCCCACTTGGACCACCCCCTCGCCGTCGCGGCGCTGCGGGAGCTGCGCGCCGGGGACGCCGACCCGCGGGGGGCCTCCGGTGACCGCGCGGTAATGTCCTGACCGGCCGGTGCGGAGCACGCCGTCGCGGACGGCGTTCGACACCGGCCCGTACGGAACACGGTGTCGCCGACGGGGCTCGACACCGGCCGGTACGGAGCACGGCGTCACCTACAGCGTTCGATCACCCGGCCGTCGGGCCGGGACGGGGGGTTCATGTGAAGCGGGCCGTCGTCATGGGCGGAAGCTACGCCGGGCTTTTCGCCGCCCGCGTGCTGAGCGACCACGCCGAGGACGTCGTGGTGGTGGAACCCGACGTCATGGGCCCCGACGGCCTCGGGCGGCGGGTCCCGCAGCGGCACCAGCTCCACGCCCTGCTGTCCATGGGGCACACGCAGCTGGAGCGCTGGTTCCCCGGGATCACCGACGACCTGGTGAAGGGCGGCGCGCTCCTGGGCGAGGGCGAGGACGTGCGGTTCTACCTGGACGGGCGCCTGAAGGCCCCGGTGCCCGGGGCGCGCATGCTCGGCGCCACCCGGCCGTTCCTGGAGAACCACCTGCGCCGCCGGGTCGAAGGGCTCGCGCACGTGCGGTTCGTCCGGGCGCGGGCCACCGACCTCGTGCTCCGGAACGGCCGCGTGGCCGGAGTGACCACCGCGGCGCCCGAGAGCGGCGACGCGGCCGGCGACGGCTCCGGCGACGGGTCCGGGGAGACGATCGACGCCGACTTCGCGGTCGACGCGATGGGCCGCAACAGCCCCCTGGAGGACTGGCTCGTCCGGCACGGCTGGGACAGGGCGCCCGTCGACAGCATGAGGATCGACCTCGGATACGCCACCGCCCTGTTCCACCGCGGGGACGAGCTGGGCGGTACGGTCGTCGCCCACTCCAGCCCGGGGCCCGCGAGCGGCTACCTGCCCACGGTGACGGAGCCCGGCGCCCTGGCCGCGGTGGAGGGCGACCGCTGGTCGGTCGTCCTGGCCGGCTACGCCGACCACCGCCCCGGGCCCGACCCCGAGGAGTTCCTCCGGCGGATGCGCCGCTGCGTCGACCCGATCCGGACGGTGGCGGACGCCTCCACGATGATCGGCGGGGTCAGGACGTACCGCTTCGTCGAGAGCCGCCGCCGCACGCACTCCCGCCTCGACCGGTTCCCCGGCGGACTCGTCGTCGTGGGAGACGCGCTGGCCAGCGTCAACCCGGTCTACGGCCAGGGCCTGACGCTGTCGGCCCTCGCGGCCAACGCCCTCGGCGCCCACCTGCGTTCGACTCCCTCCCCGCAGCTCCCGGCCCGGAACTACTTCCGCCTCGCCGAAGCCGTCGTGGAGGGGGCCTGGCAGCTCTCCACGGCGGCCGACCTCGCGCAGCCCCACGTCACCGGCCCGTACCCCCGGGGCCACCGCGCGCGCAAGTGGGTCGCCGACAGGCTCACCGAGGCGTCCGTGCTCGATTCCGCCGTGAACGCGCGGTACATGGGAGTCGTGAACATGGAGCTGCCGCCGAAGGCCCTGACCGACGTCCGGTTCCTCGCGCGCGCCGCCCGCGTGCTGATCAGCGGCTGACGGGAGGGAAGCGGACATGTGGGAACGCGTCCTCGACCGCGCGGGCATCCGGGAGCCGGAGGCCCGCCGGGGATACACGGCACAGCGCCGGGCGGTGCGCCGGTTCGCACCGGCCGAGTACACGGCGGCCCGGCTGCTGCTGCCGGCGCCGCTCCAGCCCGACGTCGTCGTCCTGGTCGCCTTCATGCACGAGACCGACGACCGGATCGACCGCGGCGACCTGCCCGAGCGGGAAGGGGCGCTCCGGCGGTGGCGGGCGCTCACGGACGAGGCCCTGGCCACCGGCGCGTCCCCGCACCCGGTCCTCCAGGCCCTCGCCCGGGCGGTCGACCGGCATCCGGTGCTGCGCGCCCGCGTGCGGGCGTTCCTCGACGGGGCCGCCCTGGAGGTGGCCTGGGAGCGGTTCGGCACGGAGGCCGAGGTCGAGCGGTACGTCGAGGGGTACTCGCTGCCCGCCCTGATGCTCTCCATGGGCCTGCTCGTGCCCGACGGCGAGGCCGCGTCGGCCGGGTTCGAGCGCGCCTGCCTGGCGCTCATCACGGCCATGCAGCGGCTCGACTTCCTGGAGGACCTCGCGCAGGACGTCCGGGAGGGGAGGGTCGGCGTCTCTGACCAGGCCCTCGCCCGGCACGGCCTGACGGTCCGGGACCTCCACGCGGAGGCGGCGCGCACGGACCGGGTCGCGGAGCTCGTCGCCGGTCAGACGGACGTCGCCGTCGCCTTCCTGGCGGCGGCACGGCCGCTCGTCGGCCTCGCGGCCGGGGCCCACCGCCCCTTCCTGCGGGCCGTCCTGGGGGTGCAGGAACTGCGCGCGGCGGCGGTGCGGAAGGCCGGGGCGTCGCTCGTGGTCCGCCCGAGCGGGCCCTCGCCGCTCGGGTGCGGTGCCGTACTGCTTCGGGAGCTGGTGCGCCGGGGTCCTCTTCCGGCCGTGGTCCGGCGCGGGCCGCGCGGCTGAGACCCGGCCGTCACGGCTGCCGCAGCAGTCCCCGGATCTTGCCCATGAGGCGGGTGCGGGAGGGCGGGGCGAGGGCGCGGACCTGGTCGGCGATCTCCCGGAGCTCCCGCTCCTCCGGGTCGGTCGCGGGTTCCGGCAAAGAGGACCGTTCCCACAGGGGCTGTTCCTGCGGGGCCCGTTCGGACGGGTCCTGTTCCGGCGGGTCCTGTTCCGACCGGTCCTGTTCCGGCGGGTCCTGTTCCGGCGGCGCGGGCGTGAGGACCGCCGCGAGGGCCTCCTGGAGCCGGCCGGCGAGCCTGATGTCCGCGACGTCGATGCTGCTGCGCATCGCGAGGTGGCTGACGCGCTCCCCGCGGAGGGTGCTCAGCGTGAGGAGGCTCGCGCAGACCGGGCGCAGCGCCCGCGCGAGGGCCCGCCGGCCGTTGGTGCTCAGGAACCCCGGGTCCACGTCGAAGAACTCCTCCAGCGAGGCCGTCACGGCCCTGCCGGCCTCCCGGCTGCCCGAGAGGAGGGCGGAGACCATGCCCCGGGACAGGCCGAGCGCGTCCGCGATGTGGATCTGCTTGTAGGGCTTCCCGTCCGGCGCGCGCCGGGTGTCGAGGAGGAAGGCCAGCCGGTCCGTGAAGCCCGGGTTCAGCGCCTCGTCCGGCACCGGCTCGCCCCGCAGGAGGGCGAGGACGACCTCCTCCGGGATGCCGGTCCGGTGGGCGACCGAGTCCAGCTCCAGGTCCTCGTGGGTCATCGCCATGGCGGGGAGCAGATCGTTGATCGCCGTGATCAGCGCCGCGAGGTCGTCCGGCGGTGGTTCGACGGCGTTCATACGGGGCGGTCTCCGGTCTCCGGTCTTCGGTGGGAGGAGGTGGTGGTGCGAGGTGGTGGTGCGGAGGGGCGGGTGCGGGCGGGTGCAGGTTAACCGTCCGTCGCCGCCCGCGTCACGGTCGCCCGCCGTCCGGGGGGCCGGCTTCGGCCATGAAGTTCACAATTGTTGACACGGTGGGTCGGGTGCAGCAAGATCGGTGAACGTGCCGGTCCCCCGGGGGAATTCGGCGGGCCGACCGCGTACGGCGGTGCGCGAGCCGGCACGCGGAACCCCCGGGGGGACGGGTACGAGGAGGGCCGTCCGCACGGGGACGCGGCGCCGCCGCTCCACGGTCGTCGCGACCGGCCGGACCACCGGCACGGAAACCAACCCGAACCGCAGGGGGTGCTTCGAGGCGGGCGCGTCGCGACCGCGCCGGCCTCGGGAACGGCTCTCGGCCGCAGCCTCGGACGGCGGTGCTCCCGATCGTGGCCCGGTCCGCCCGGCTCCCCCGCCCGCCAGAGGGAGCTCTGCCATGTCTCGCGCACCGGACGCCCCCTCCGCCCGTCGGCCGGACCCCGGCACCGTCGCCGTCGTCGCGCCGCACGGCGACGACGACGGCCACCTCCGCGAGTACTCCCGTCTCGGCTGGGACTGCGTCGCCGTGGTACTGCCGGACCACGAGCGCCCCGCCGCCCACCGCGACCACGTCCTGGACGTCCCCGGATACTCCGTCACCGTCGCGCACAACGGAATGCGGCACACGGTGAAGAGGCTCGCGGGCAGGGACGTCGACCTGGTGGTCGCCGGGAGCGGCTCGGGAGTGGGGCTCGCCGACCGCCTCTCCCGCCTCCTCGGCCTCCCCGGGAACGACCCCGGCACGACGTTCGTCAGGACCAACCGGGCGATCCAGGCGGCCGCGCTGGGTGATTCGGGGATCGCGTCGGCCGCGTCGATGTACTCCACCGACGTGCGGGACGCCCTGCGGTGGACCGACATGGTCCGCTTACCGTCCTACGTCGTCGCGGCGGCCGACAGCTCGGTGACGGCACGGCCCGTCGTCTGCGCCACGCCGGACGAGGTCGCCGCCGCCTGGCACCGGGTGGGCCGGGCCGCCCTGCACCAGGCCGGGTCGGGCGAGGTGATGGTCCAGCAGCGCGTCCCCGGCCCGCAGTACCTCGTCCAGACCATCAGCGGCCCCACGCCCGGTGAGCACCTGGTGTCCGCCGTCTGGGCCGAGATCCGGACGGACGCGCGCGTGCACGACCGCTCCGAACTCCTGGACCACCGCGGGCCGCTCTTCCGCGCGCTGTCGCTCCACGCCCTGCGGGTCCTGCCCGTGCTCGGCATCGCCCACGGCGCCGCCCGGCTCCGGGTGGCGTGGTGCGAACGGCGCGGTCCGGTCCTGCTGTCGGCGCGCGCCTTCGCCCAGCCGTCCCCGGCCGACGACTACTCCCCTTCGGTCAGCCACATCGCCGCGGCGGCCCGCGCGGCGACGACCGACGGCCTGGGCAGGGCGTCGGCGAGCCGGGAACGGGCCGTGATGCGGGTCTCCCTCGCGGCCCCCGCCGACGGCTGCGTGCTCGACGCCGCCCTGCTGCGGACCATCTCGACCCTGCCCACCCTGGCCCACATCATCCGGTTCGCGCGGCCCGGCAGCCCCCTGCGCAAGACCCTCGACCGGGCCTCGTCCCCGGGCGAACTCGTGCTGACCGGCGCCGCTCGCGCGGTCGAGGAGGACTACCGGCTGATCCGCTCCATCGAGCGGGTCGGCCTCTACGCGGGGCGGTGCGGGTGAGGGGAGGGGCGCCGACACCGGCGCCGGGTCCGCCCGGGAGGAGGAAGGCGCCCCTCCTGACCCCGGAGCGGAAGACCCCTCCCGCCCCCGGAGCGGAAGACCCCTCCCGCCCCCGGAGCGGAAGACCCCTCCCGCCCCCGGGATACACTGCCCCGCTCCACCCCCGACCGGAGGTCGCCCGAGTGTTTCCCGGACGGATGTCCGCCGCTGTCCTGTCGGTTCCGGTGCTTCTCGCCCTGTCCGGCTGCTCTTCCTGGATCTGCACCGACACGACCGCGCCGCGCGGCGAGGCCGCTGCCAAGGTGCGGGTCCGGGACGTGTACGGCCAGTCCTCCGGCGTCACCGCCGAAGTCGTCGACTGGCGCCTCGAACCCCACCCGCAGGTGCCCCACGAAGGCGACCGGGTCCGCTTCCGCTTCCGCTTCGACGGCGCCGACGAGTACTCGGGCCCCGCGCTGGACGTCTGCGCGGTGGACGAGGACCGCGTGGTCCTCGGATGCCAGGAGGTCCACTCGTACCAGGCGTTCGGGCCGGGCCGCGTCCCCGTGGGGGACGACTGGCTCGCCGTCGAACACCCCGAGCGGGTCACCGAAGTGCTCCTGATCCCCAACGACCGGTCCCACACCGGCCGCAGCTGCGAGCACGACCCCAAGGACGGCGGCGGGACGCACCCCCCGGAGTCGCCCCGCCGGGGCGACCGGCTCTGACCTCCGCCCGGCCGCTCGTCCCGGCGGCCCCCCTCAGGACGTGCGGTCCGCGGCCAGCGCTGCCGCGAGCCCCGGGATGCCGAGCGCCTTCTCCTGCGCGGGCGTGGCCTGGTGGAGGCTGTTGCTCAGCTGGTAGGGGTCCGCGTCCAGGTCGTAGTACTCGCGGAACTTGACCCGGCCCGTCCCGCTGACGTTGCCCGCGGCGTCCGTGTGGAGCTCGTAGTACTCCGTGTACTGGCGGTCCTTGGCGACGTACGACGACCAGGTGTTCTGCCCCTCCGTGCCCGTGCCCTGCTTCCACCACTCGATCAGCAGGTGGTCGCGGGAGTACCCGCCGAGCAGCGAGCGCCCGTCGTGCGGCGTGTCCGGCGTGATCCCGGCCGCGTCGAGCACGGTCGGCGCGATGTCGATGTTCGCCACGATCCGGTTGTCGGTCGTGCCCCCGCCGAGGCCGCCACCGGGCCAGGAGAGGTAGAACGGCACCTCGTGGGCGGGCCGGTACGGCACGCCCTTGCCCCCGAGCCCGTGGTCGGCCCAGTTGAAGCCGTTGTCGCCGATGTAGATCACCAGCGTGTTGTCCAACTGGCCCAGCGCCGCCAGCTTGTCGCGGAACGCCCCCACCGCGTCGTCCACCGAGCGCAGCGTCCGCAGCTGCTTCGCCCGCGTCAGCCGGCCGTCCGCGAGCGTCTGCGTCGCGTTGCGCACGTACGCCGGCTTGTCGCTGCGGTCCGCCTCGGGCACGGACGGACGCCCGTCCCAGGCCGGCACGTCGGTGCCGGCGTACTTGGGCTCGGGGGTGTTGGGCCCGTGGGAGGCGTACGGGGTGACGTACGCGAACCAGGGCCGGTCGTCCGTGCGGGATTTGTCGATGAACGCCAGCGTGCGGTTCTTCACCACGGTGGTCGTGTAGCCGGGCACGGTCTGCACGGTTCCGTCCACGTTGAACGTCCCGTCCACGTACGACGGCCTGAGCAGTGCGAACTCCTCGAAGTGCGGCGGAGCCTCGGACAGGTCCCAGGAGTTGAGGTACTTGCCGAACAGCCCCGTCCGGTATCCCGCCTGCTTCAAGTACCGCTGCAGCGTCGTGTGCTGGTCCAGCGAACGCGAGGCTCCGTTGTTCCGCACCCCGTGGTTGTGCGCGTACCGCCCGGAGAACACCGACGAGCGCGACGGTGCGCACAGCGGCGTGGTGGCGTGCCCGTTGGTGAACCGCACCCCCTGCCCCGCCAGCCAGGCGACGGTCTTCGGCGTCGCCCACTCGGTCTGCTTGGGCTGGTCGTCGGTGACGATCAGCAGCACGTTGGGCCGCGCGGCGGCGGCCCGGGCGGGTGCGGCGGCGAACACGGGAACGGTGGCGCCGGCGGCGACGGCCGCGGCGCCGGCCAGCACCCCCCGACGACTGGGACCGGACGCATTGGTCGTGGCCATGACAATATCCTCTCGGCTGTGTGCGGAGCGGCGAAGGCAGCGGACAGGACGCTACGGCCGCGCCCGCCCGCGATCCATGCACGCGAAACCAAGAGTTCGTTGCCGCGTTGTTGCCGAAGTGCTTCGCCCCGTGCCGTCGGGACCGGTGCCGGACGTGATCCCGGCGACACTCACCCGCCGACGCGTACGGCGCCACGTCCCGCTGCCACACTCGGGACGACCCACCCGATGATCACGTGCCACGCGGCCCGGCCCCGACAAGGTGGACATGCTCCCGTCCGAAGCGCCCATGCGCCAGGAACCCCCTCCGCGAGCCGGACGGCGGCGCGCACGCGCCGTCCCGGGAACCGCGCTCGCCTTGTTCCTCTCCCTCACCGGCATCACACTGAGCGCGACCCGAAGACGGGGAAGTGCGGGGGCGTCGCCACCGGCATCGCGCAGACCCAGGAGAACCACGGCTTCAGCGCGAAGACCCTCACCACCCAGTACCGCGCCGGCATCCGCGGTCCTCGACTCCTGCCTCGACGGCCGGACCCGCACCGGCGACGGCGACGGGACCACACCGTCCACCGCCTGGCGCGACCTGTTCTGGGCGCCCTCGGTCACCGGCGGCGGCCAGGCGCGCACCGTCCCCACCCTCGGCGAGGCCCGCGGCAAGGTGGTCCTGATGGGCTTCCGGGCGCCCAGGGGCGGCATCTACGACGGCTACGGCACCGCGCAGCCCTTCCCGGCCGGCGGCTCCAGCGAGGAGTACGTCCAGGACGCGTACGAGGTGCCCACCATCAGCGACACCGCCGGCAAGTGGGAGAAGGTCCGCGCGCACCTGCGCCGGACCAACGGCACCTGGGACTCCTCCCGCCCCGGCGAGAACGGCCGGTCCACCGCCGACGAGTACGTCGTCGAGGGGACGAGCCACGGGATCGCGTTCCTGTTCCCCGGGGTGTGGAACTTCGAGTTCTGCGTGACCGCCGTCAACGGCGCGCTGGAATCGGGGAAGTCCTCCTGCGTCGTCGCCCGCGGCCCGCGGGCAGCTGACCTCCTGCCGCCGGGCCGGGGTCCGGTCGACGAGCAGACCGGTCACAGCGGCGACGTGGGCACGGGGGGCGGCACGAGCCCGAAATGGGTCCACGCGGCGGGCGTCGCGACCCGCCCCCGGGGCGTCCGGGCCAGCAGCCCCTCCCGGACCAGGAACGGCTCGGCGACCTCCTCCACCGTGTTCCGCTCCTCCCCCACGGCGACCGCGAGGGTGGCCAGGCCCACCGGTCCGCCGCCGAACAGCTTCAGCAGGGCGCGCAGCACGGCCCGGTCCAAGCGGTCCAGGCCACGGCCGTCGACCTCGTAGAGCCCCAGGGCCGCGGACGCGATCTCACCGGTGACCACGCCGTCCGCGGTGACCTGGGCGTAGTCCCGCACCCGGCGCAGCAGCCGGTTGGCGATGCGGGGGGTCCCGCGGGAGCGACCGGCGATCTCGGCGGCGCCCGCGGGCTCGATCTCCACCTCGAGCAGCCGGGCGGAGCGGTGGACGACGCGCTCCAGTTCGGACGGGTCGTAGAACTCCATGTGGGCGGTGAAGCCGAAGCGGTCGCGCAGCGGCGGGACCAGCAGGCCGGCCCGGACGGTGGCGCCGACGAGGGTGAACGGCGGCAGTTCGAGGGGCATGGCGGTCGCTTCGTGGCCGGTGCCGACGACGATGTCGACGCGGAAGTCCTCCATCGCCAGGTAGAGCATCTCCTCGGCGGGCCGGGACATGCGGTGGATCTCGTCGAGGAAGAGGACCTCGCCCCCGGTGAGCGAGGCCAGGACCGCCGCCAGGGCCCCGGGGTGCTGGATGGCGGGGCCGGAGGTGAGGCGCAGCGGGGCATCCATCTCCGCGGCGATGATCATCGCCAGGGTGGTCTTGCCGAGCCCCGGGGCACCGGAGAACAGCACGTGTTCGGCGGTGGCGCTCCGCTGCCGCGCGGCCCGGAGGAGGAGGTCGAGCTGCTCGCGGACCCGTTCCTGACCGATGAACCCGTCCAGGGCCTTGGGGCGCAACGCCGCCTCGGTGGCCCGGTCCTCGCCGTCGGCGGGGGCCGCGACCAACTGCTGGACCGGCTCTGCCGCAGCGGGCCGGCCGGCGGCGGTCCCGCCCGGGGCCGGCGTCCCGTCCCGGAGCGCGGCGCCGCCGGGGAGCAGGGCGCCGTCCCGGGACACCGGCGCTCGCCCCGCTCCGGGATGAGGGGGCGGCAGGCTGGTCTTCACGGCCCGGCCGGGGTGCCGTCGAGGAGGACACGGGGGACCGGAGCGCTCGGGGCCGACGAGGCCGGCCCGGTGGAGCGCCGACCGGCCGCGGCCGAGCCGAACGGCACGGTGTCGGGTGGGGCCGCTCGGTTCGCCGTATCGGTCCGGGGCTCCGCCGCCGGGGCCTCCGGCTTCGCCACGATGTCCAGTTTCTCCCTGATCTTCTCCTCGATCTCGTCGGCCGGGCCGGGGTGGTCCTTCAGGAAGGTGCGGGCGTTCTCCTTGCCCTGGCCGAGCCGGTCGCCCTCGTAGGTGTACCAGGCACCGGACTTGTGCACGAAGCCGTGCTGCACGCCCATGTCGATCAGCTCGCCCTCGCGGCTGATGCCCCGGCCGTAGAGGATGTCGAACTCCGCCTGCCTGAACGGCGGGGCGACCTTGTTCTTGACGACCTTGACGCGGGTGCGGTTGCCGACCGCGTCCGTGCCGTCCTTGAGGGTCTCGATGCGGCGGATGTCGAGGCGCACCGAGGCGTAGAACTTCAGGGCGCGGCCACCGGTCGTGGTCTCCGGCGAGCCGAACATCACGCCGATCTTCTCGCGGAGCTGGTTGATGAAGACCATCGTGGTTCCGGAGTGGCCCAGCGCGCCGGCGATCTTCCGGAGCGCCTGGCTCATCAGACGGGCCTGGAGACCCACGTGCGGGTCGCCCATCTCGCCCTCGATCTCCGCGCGCGGGACGAGCGCGGCGACGGAGTCGATGACGATGAGGCCCAGGGCGCCGGAGTGGATGAGGGTGTCGGCGATCTGCAGGGCCTGTTCGCCGTTGTCGGGCTGGCAGACCAGCAGGGCATCGGTGTCGACGCCGAGCCGCCCGGCGTACTCGAGGTCGAAGCCGTACTCGGCGTCGATGAACGCCGCGGTCCCGCCCGCCTTCTGCGCGTTGGCCATGGCGTGCAGGGCCAGGGTCGTCTTGCCGGAGGACTCCGGGCCGTAGATCTCCACCACGCGGCCGCGCGGCAGGCCGCCGACGCCGAGGGCGAGATCCAGGGCGATCGAGCCGGTGGGGACGACCTCGGTCGGGGCCCCCGGCTCATCACCCAGGCGCATCACCGAGCCCGCGCCGAACCGTTTTTCGATCTGGGCGAGGGCGAGTTCGAGCGCTTCCTCGCGGTCCTGTTCCTTCATGGGGTCCGCCTCGGGTGGGTGCGGTTTGCGGTGTGTGGTGTGCGGTCGCGGCCGGCGCACGGGTGCGTCGGCCCGTCAGAAGGGATCCGCCTCCTCGCGGGGGGCATGTCGTCCGGCCTCGGCGGGGACCGGCCGCTCGCCGTCGGGCCGGGGGAACGGGTCCCCGGCGGGAGAACGGGGGCCGCTGCGGGAACCGGCGGGGACGCCGGTGTGCGGGGGCCTGGTGATCGTCGCGGCGGTGAACCGCAGCGACGGGCCGATCTCGTCGGCCTCCAGCTCGACGACGGTCCGCCTCTCGCCCTCCCGGGTCTCGTACGTCCGCTGGCGCAGTCGCCCCTGGACGATGACGCGGGTGCCGCGGGTCAGGGACTCGGCGGCGTGCTCCGCCTCCTGCCGCCAGACCGAGCAGCGCAGGAACAGCGTCTCGGCGTCCCGCCATTCGTTGCTCTGCCGGTCGAAGGTGCGGGGCGTGGACGCGACGGTGAAGTGTGCGACCGCGTCGCCGGACGGGGTGAGGCGCAGCTCGGGGTCGTCGGTCAGGTTGCCGACGACGGTGATGACGGTTTCACCGGCCATGGCAGTTCTCCTCTCGTGCGACGGGTGATTCCTCACCCGTACCTGTTCGAGTTCGGCGGGCGGTCTCATACCGGTGGTGGCGGTGCCCGGAGGGGAGGCCGCGCCGCTCCGGCCGGGTGCGAGGGGCGAGCTGGGCGGCGCGGACCTCCAGGGGGCGCGGTGGCGAGAGGCAGCAGGGGGGCGCGGTGGCGAGGGGGCAGGGCGCCGGTACGGCGGCCTTTTCCCGAGACGGGGCGATCACCGGGTTCACCTCGCCTCGCTCTCCTGCCCCGGCCCGGGCTCGGCGAGCCCGGCCGCGAGGAGCCGTGCCTGGTGGGCAGGGGCCCTCCTCAGCGGGATCCCGAGCCGGGGGACGGTGCAGGGACGGCCCGCGGCGGCCCCGCACCAGGGGCAGGGCACGCGGAGGGAGCGGACGCGAGGGTCGCGCTTCGAGCCGGTGAGGCGGGAGGGCGGACCGCCCGGGACGGCGGGTGTGCGCCGGACCCGCCGTCCTGAGGCGATCGCGGTCACCAGCTCGAGGAGTTCCGCGCGATAACGGCGAGGATCGTCGGGGTCGCTGTCCGGGAGGGGCAGCGGGTTGCGGGCGAGCCGCTCCTCCCGGATCGTGCGCACTTCGGCGCGGATGTCGGAGGCGGCGATACGGGACTGCTGCATGCCCAGCCGGGACACGGCCGCCCGCACATCGGCGACGTCCAGGTCGGCGAGCAGCAGGTGCCAGGCGTCCGTCGTGGTGTCCTCCAGGTGCATCGACGGGCACATCGCCGCTACCAGGGCGACGAGTTGGGCCGTCTCGGCCGGCAGCATTCGCTCTTCCCTTTCGTGGAGGGACGTGCCGGCTGACGCCGGTGCGCCGCTTCCCGCGGTGTCCACCGGCCGCCGGTACACGTACAGGACGGCCCCGCAGGCGCACCGCAGCCGCTCGCCGTCCTCGAACGTCCAGCGGCCGCAGTCGAGGTGACCGGCTCGGGAGACCAGGAACCACACCGTGCCGAGCGCGTCCCGGCCGGGGTGGGCGACGACGGCGGTCACGGATCCTCGCCACCCTCGAGGGGGAGCAGACGGTGCAGGTCGAGCGTGCCGGTGTGCAAGGCGCGGGAGATCCGTTCCCGTCCGCCGGGCAGGGGGTGCAGGCTGAACGACCGCGGTTCGGAGGCCGACAGCACGCCCAGCCCCGGGATCGCCTCGCCGGTGGACGGGTCGACGACCGGATCGAGGCAGGTCAGCCGCGCGAGGAACTGCCGCTGCCAGCTGGAGCGCACCCGGACCAGCGTCTCCACCTCGCCGGGGTGGTTGTCGGCCACCCAGGCGGTGAAGGCCTCTTCGTCGGCGACCACGACCGCCGGCCTGGGGTCGACGAGGGTGAGCGTGGCGACCGGTGTGTCGTCCGGCAGGGTCACCCGGACCGACTTCAGGTTCAGCTCGGCGCGGGCCGCGCGCAGCCCGTCGAGGACCTCGTGGCGCTCGGTCCGGTACTCGGCGTCGACGGCGTCGAGCAGCACCCGGAGCACGGCGACCCGGGTGGCGTGCTCCTTGAGGTTCATGCGGACCCGCCCTTCCGCCCGGCCCCGGCCCCGGCCCCGGCACCGGCCCCGGACTCGATGTCCTCGGCGACCCTGTTCCTCGCCGCCGCGGTGCCGTGGCGCACTATCAGCTGGCCGAGCGTGCGGGTCTCCCCGGTGTCGTCCAGGACGGCGGCGCCGAGCAGGTTGTGCCGGCGGACCTCCTCGTACAGGGCGCGCAGCTCCTCGTGGTCGGCGCCCGGCGCGGTGGCCGCCGTGACGTAGTCGGAGACGGAGACGGCGGGCTTGCCGGACTCGAGCCAGCCGAGGACGGCCTCGGCGAACTCCGGGCCCGGCTTGTGGAGCACCGTCCCGGACAGCGGCTTCGCCCGGGACTTGGAGATCACCAGGGTGTTCTCGTGGTCGAGATCGCCGACGATGTCGAATTCGTACTCGATGCCCTCCCGCTGCTCGGGCTTGAGCCCGATCTTGCGCGGCACCTTGCGGCCGCGCTCGTCGGCCTCCACGACGTACTCGGTCTTGGTGCGCATGGTGACGACGAGGTGACCGGGATAGGCGAGCAGGGCGTCGATCATCGCCCGCTCCTGGGGGCGGGCCTCCTTCCAGCCGGCGAAGCTGCCGCCCGCCCCCAGGCGCTTGGCCGCGTTGTCGACCTGCTCCAGCATCCCGCCGGTGCCGGACCAGAAGTGACTCAGGGAATCGACGATCATGACGTCGTAGCCCTCGTGGGCGGCCACCGCGAGCGCTTCGACGAGGGTGGTGGGCTGGAACGTCGTGAGCGGGAGGGTGTCGAAGGCGAACTCGTCGGCGTACTTGGCGGCGCTGCCGTGCTCGGTGTCGATCAGGGCGACCCGCTCGCCGAGCCCGGCGGCGATGACCAGGGCGGTGTAGGTCTTGCCCGACCCGGTGGGGCCGGCGAGCGCGATGCGGGCCTTGGCCTGTTCCTTGGTGGCGGTGGTGAAGGTGAGGTTCACGCCGTACTCCTGGCGTCCGCGACGACGGTTCCGGGTGGGCCCGGCGGACAGGGGACGCGGTCCTCGTCCGGCAGGACGTGCGCCCGCACGGCCGTCGCTCTTATCGAATGTGTATTCGAATTACTGTCTGCGTCCACGCTAAACGCGCAGGAGGGAAGAATCCACCCTTTTCCGCAGGGAAAATACTGGACAAAGTGAAATGTCAGAAAAGAGGCGTATAATCACTCCCCGCATGTGCGCGGGTGTCGGACGTCTCCGGTGTCGGCGGCCGGGCGCGGAGCATGTCGAAGGCGCCCGGGCCTCGTTGCGTGCGATCGGCCGCACCGCGAGGTGGGAGTCCACGCCGGCTTCGGCCGGGAGGTCCGCGGCGGCCACGGCCGGCGCGCGGAACGGTTCCGGTCCCGGGCGTTCGTGATCCTTGACGGCACCCTGCCGCCGAGCGACCGGATCGCCGCCGACACCCCGCACCGCTCGGGCGAACGCAGAGCGCCACGGCATGAACGTCCGAGTCCTGACCGCCGCCGGCAACCGCGGCACCAACCGCATCACGGCGATCGTCCGGACCTCCTCGTCCTTCACCGCGCGTCGGCGTGAGGTCGGAGAAGGCTCACTCATCCCCGGCGATCACCCTGAGTTACTATGCTCACTTCATGCCGGAGGCCGGCGGCAAGGGGCGCGGTGCCATCGACGGACTGCTCGGGGAGTGGGGGAGGGCGGCGTGCCGGTCGGAACTCCCCGGATTCTCCCCAGTGTCGCCGACGGCGATTCCCCCCGTTGCGCCCTCACGAAGATGCCCGTGGATTGCAAGGATGAAGAGATGGGTGGCCTGGGAAAGTGTTGGAAGAGGTCGTAGCGACCCGCTATGTCACACCCCTGCGTGAGGGAGGCTCGCTCCCCGGGATCGTCGAGGCCGACGACCTCGGCACGTACGTCATGAAGTTCACCGGCGCGGGACAGGGCCGCAAGACCCTGGTCGCCGAGGTGATCTGCGGGCAGCTCGCCCGCCGGCTCGGGCTGCGGGTGCCCGAGCTCGTCACGATCCAGCTCGACCCGGTCATCGGGCTCTCCGAACCCGACCAGGAGGTGCAGGAGCTGCTCAAGGCGAGCGGCGGGCTCAACCTGGGCATGGACTTCCTGCCGGGGTCGCTGGGCTTCGACCCGCTGGCGTACGAGGTGGACCCGGCCGAGGCGGGCCGGGTCGTCTGGTTCGACGCGGTGATCAACAACGTCGACCGGTCCTGGCGCAACCCGAACATGCTCGTCTGGCACGGCGACCTGTGGCTCATCGACCACGGCGCCACCATGATCTGGCACCACAACTGGCCGGGGGCCGCAGCCTCCGCCGCCAAGCCGTACGACGCCTCCGACCACGCGCTCGCCCCCTTCGCGCCCGACGTCGCCGCCGCGGCCGCCGAGCTCGCGCCGCTCGTCACCCGCGAACTCCTCGACGAGGTCGCCGCCGACGTGCCCGACGAGTGGCTCGTCGACGAGCCCGGCTTCGCGGGCCCGGACGAGGTGCGGGCCGCCTACGTCGAGGCGCTGCTGCCCCGCGCCGCCACCATCCACGAGCGGATCACGCTCGGACCGCGCACCGAGAACCGGCCCCAGCAGCCGCCCGGCTGGCTCGCCGAACGCCTCGCGCCCCGAACGCGCCCCACCGGGAAGCCCGCCGACCAGGCCGCCGGCCAAGCCACCGAGAAGCCCATCGAGAAGGACAGCACCACGTGAGCGACCGCGACGTCTTCGAGTACGCGCTGCTGCGCGTGGTGCCGCGGGTCGAGCGCGGCGAGTGCTTCAACGCGGGCGTGGTCGTCTACTGCCGCGCCCGCTCCTTCGTGGCCGCCCGCACGCACCTGGACGAGGCCAAGCTGGCGGTGCTCGACCCGGCGGCCGACGTGACCGGCGTACGGGCGGCCCTGCGCGCCGTCGAAGGGGTCTGCCTCGGCGGGGACGCGGCCGGACAGGCCGCCCGCGACGACGCCGGGCGCCGCTTCCGCTGGCTGATCGCGCCGCGCTCCACGGTCGTGCAGCCGGGGCCCGTGCACACGGGCCTCACCGCCGATCCCGAGGCCGAGGTGGAGCGGCTGCTCGAACTCCTCGTGCGCTGAGCGCCCGCGCCCGGACGCAGGGTGACCAGGTGCACCCGGTGGGCCGTTGACACCGGGTGCCAGGGCTTCTAGCGTCTCGTCTGCGGACGATACTAAGCGGTCGCTCATGTGCGGGACGCAGGAGCGGACGCCGGTCCGGCCGCCACCAGGGACGATCCAAGGGCGAGGAGAACCAAGCATGTCCACCACCGAGCAGCGCGTAGCCGTCGTCACGGGTGCCGCACGGGGCATCGGCGCGGCCACCGCGCTCCGCCTCGCGGCCGAGGGCCGCGCCGTCGCCGTACTCGACCTCGACGAGGCGGCCTGCAAGGACACCGTCGAGAAGATCACCGCCGCGGGCGGCACCGCCCTCGCGGTCGGCTGCGACGTCTCCGACGGCGCCCAGGTGGAGGCCGCCGTCGCGCGCGTCGCCGCCGAGCTCGGGGCGCCGACGATCCTCGTCAACAACGCGGGCGTGCTCCGCGACAACCTGCTCTTCAAGATGTCCGAGTCGGACTGGGACCTCGTCATGAACGTGCACCTCAAGGGTGCCTTCCTGATGGCGAAGGCCTGTCAGAAGCACATGGTGGACGCGGGCTTCGGCCGGATCGTCTCCCTCTCCTCCTCGTCGGCGCTCGGCAACCGCGGCCAGGCCAACTACTCCGCGGTCAAGGCCGGCCTGCAGGGCCTCACCAAGACCCTCGCCAAGGAGCTCGGCAAGTTCGGCGTCACCGCCAACGCCGTCGCCCCGGGCTTCATCGTCACCGAGATGACCGCGCAGACCGCCGAGCGCGTCGGCATGGGCTTCGAGGAGTTCCAGGCCGCCGCCGCCTCCATGATCCCGGTGCAGCGGGTCGGCCGCCCCGAGGACGTCGCCAACGCGATCGCCTTCTTCACGGGCGACGACGCCGGCTTCGTCTCCGGCCAGGTCATGTACGTGGCCGGCGGCCCGCTCAACTGACGACCGGCAGCGGCAGAGACAGGAGGAGACGGACATGAGCACGCAGGAACCGCCGGAGCTGTCCGGCAGGGTCGCCCTGGTCACCGGGGCGAGCCGCGGCATCGGCTACGGCATCGCCGAGGCGCTGGTCGCCCGCGGCGACCGGGTCGTCATCACCGGGCGCGGCGAGGAGGCCCTCAAGGAGGCCGTGGAGCGGCTCGGCGCGGACCGGGCGATCGGCGTCCCCGGCAAGGCCCACGACGAGGCCCACCAGGCCGCCGCCGTCGAGGCGGCGATGGACGGCTTCGGCCGGGTGGACTTCCTGGTCAACAACGCCGGGACGAATCCGGTCTTCGGCGCCATCGCGGACCTGGACCTCAATGTGGCCCGCAAGGTCTTCGAGACCAATGTGATCTCCGCGCTCGGTTTCGCACAGCGGACCTGGCACGCCTGGCAGAAGGAGAACGGCGGGGCGATCGTGAACATCGCCTCGATCGCCGGCGTATCCGCCTCGCCCTTCATTGGGGCGTACGGAATGAGCAAGGCCGCGATGGTCAATCTGACCCTTCAGCTGGCGCATGAATTCGCGCCGGTCGTGCGAGTGAACGCAATCGCCCCGGCCGTTGTCAAGACGAAATTCGCGCAGGCTCTCTACGAGGGCCGCGAGGCGGAGGCCGCCGCCTCCTATCCGCTCGGCCGGCTCGGCGTTCCGGCGGACATCGGCGGCGCGGCCGCCTTCCTCACCTCCTCCCAGTCGGAGTGGATCACCGGCCAGACGCTCGTCGTCGACGGCGGGATTTTCCTGAACGCCGGAGTCGGGTGACCGATAACCGGACACTTTCCGGAATTCGTGTCCGGATTGAGCCCGGTTCTGCATCGAATGCCTCAAGTGCCCCGTCGGGCTCGAACATTGACCTGACGGGGTGCTGCGGTATCGTCGGCCGACCCATGGCTGAACGAGGAGCGTGCACGTGTTCAACCGGACCAGTCTGCAGGCGGCTGCAGCCCTTGTGTCCATATCCCTGGTGACCGGATGCGGTGTCTTTTCGGACAGTGAATCCACCGGGGACCAGAGGCTCGTGGTCGGCACGACGAGTTCTCCCTCCACGCTTGATCCGGCCGCGTCCTGGGACAATGCCTGGGAGCTCTTCAGGAATGTCTTCCAGACCCTGGTGAGTTTCCCGACGGGCAGCACGACCCCGCAGTCGGACGCCGCGGACTGCAAGTTCACGGACACCGCCAGCCGGGTCTTCGAGTGCAAGCTCATCGACGGCCTCACGTTCTCCAACGGGCACAAGCTGGACGCCAAGGCCGTGCAGTACTCGATCGAGCGCATCCGCACGATCAACCACAAGGGCGGCCCCAACGGCATGCTCGGCTCCCTCGACAAGATCGAGACCGTCGGCGACCGCACGGTCGTCTTCCGGCTCAACAGGTCGGACGCCACCTTCCCGTTCGTCCTCGCCACCCCCGCCATGTCCATCGTGGACCCGGCCGACTACCCGGCCGACCGGCTCCGCTCCAAGGACGGCAAGGTCAGCGGCTCGGGTCCGTACACCCTGGACGCGTACACCGAGGGCGGATCGGCCGAGCTGACGAAGAACCCCACGTACAAGGGCTTCGCCACCCTCAAGAACGGGGGGGTGACCATCAAGTACTTCAAGGAGTCCGAGGCGATGGTCGCGGCGCTCCGCAAGAAGGAGATCGACGCCACCTACCGCGGCCTCACCGCCGAGGAGGTCGTCTCCCTCCAGGACGACAAGCCCGAGAACCAGGGTCTCCAGCTCGTCGAGTCGACCGGCACCGACATCCGCTACCTCGTCTTCAACGCCCAGGACCCCTCGGTCGCCAAGCTCCCCGTCCGCAAGGCCATCGCCCAGCTCGTCGACCGCGAAGAACTGGTCAGCAGGGTCTACCAGGGCACCGCCGAACCCCTGTACTCCATGGTGCCCAAGGGCATCGCGGCCCACACCACCAAGTTCTTCGACCGCTTCGGCACGCCCAGCGTCGAGAAGGCCACCGAGATCCTCCGCGAGGCCGGCATCGACAAGCCCGTCAAGCTGACCTTCTGGTACACCACGGACCGCTACGGCTCCTCGACGGCCGCCGAGTTCGCCGAGCTCAAGCGGCAGCTGGAGGAGTCCGGGCTCTTCGAGGTCACCCTGAACGGCAAGCCCTGGGCGGAGTTCCAGGCGGCCTACCAGAAGGGCGAGTACCCGGTCTTCGGCCGCGGCTGGTTCCCCGACTTCCCGGACCCGGACAACTTCGTCGCGCCCTTCGTGGGCAAGGAGAACGTCCTCGGCACGCCCTACCTGAGCCCCCGGATCACCAACGAGCTCCTCCCGAAGTCCCGCCGCCAGAGCGACCGCGGGACCGTCACGGACGAGTTCGTGGCGGCCCAGGAGATCCTGGTCCAGGACGTCCGCCTGCTGCCCCTGTGGCAGGGCAAGCTCTACATCGCGGCCCGCGAGGACATCGGCGGCGGCGAGCGCGCCCTCGACCCGCAGACCGTCATGCAGATGTGGGAGCTGCACCGCCGGGCCAGCTGGTAGGCGGACGCCGGCGAGGACCTGCGGGGGCCGCTGTCAGTGGCCCCCGGTAGGTTCTGGGACGTAGACAGGAACGTCCACCGGAGGTTGTTGACCGTGACCGACACCAGCATGCTGCCCGAGTCCTGGCGGGGTGTTCTCGGCGAGGAGCTGCAGAAGCCGTACTTCGCCCAGCTCACCGAGTTCGTCGAGGAGGAGCGCGCCAAGGGACCGGTCTTCCCCCCGAAGGACGAGGTGTTCGCCGCCCTCGACGCCACCCCGTACGACAAGGTGAAGGTCCTGATCCTCGGTCAGGACCCCTACCACGGCGAGGGCCAGGGCCACGGCCTCTGCTTCTCGGTCCGCCCCGGCGTGAAGACCCCGCCCTCCCTGCGGAACATCTACAAGGAGATGAACGCCGAGCTCGGCCTGCCGATCCCGGACAACGGCTACCTGATGCCGTGGGCTGAGCAGGGCGTCCTCCTGCTCAACGCCGTGCTGACCGTCCGCTCCGGCGAGGCGAACTCGCACAAGGGCAAGGGCTGGGAGAAGTTCACGGACGCGGTGATCACCGCGGTCGCCTCGCGCCCCGACCCGGCCGTCTTCGTCCTGTGGGGCAACTACGCGCAGAAGAAGCTGCCCCTCATCGACGAGGAGCGGCACGTGGTGGTGAAGGGCGCCCACCCCTCGCCCCTGTCGGCGAAGAAGTTCTTCGGGTCGCACCCCTTCACCCAGATCGACGAGGCCGTGGCGGCGCAGGGCCACGAGCCGATCGACTGGCGCATCCCGGACCTCGGCTGAGCCTCGGCCCGATCGGGGCCGGGTGCGGCTAGCGTCGGCCCTCCCAGTGGTGATCTTGTGGAGGTCGCGGTGACCGAGCAGCAGCAGGTGTCGGACGACGGGGTCATGACCAGGATCGGGCAGGCCCTGATGCTGCTCCACGGCGGCGACCGCGAGGAGGCCCGCAACCGCTTCGGACTGCTCTGGCAGCAGATCGGCCCGGACGGGGACCCCCTGCACCGCTGCACCCTCGCGCACTACATGGCGGACACCCAGGACGACCCCGACACCGAGCTGGCCTGGGACCTGCGGGCGCTGAGCGCGGCCGAGGACCTCACGGACGAGCGGCTCGCCGCGCACGACGCCTCGGCCGCGGTCCGCGCCCTGTACCCCTCGCTCCACCTCAACCTGGCCGCCGACTACGCCAAGCTCCACCGGCCCGACGCCGCGCGCGCCCACCTGGACCGGGCCCGCGCGGCGTCGGAGCACCTCGACGACGACGGCTACGGGAACGGGGTGCGGGCCGCGATCGAGCGCCTGGAGCTGCGGCTGCGGGCGGAGTGACGGCCCGCCGGCCGTCCACGGGCGGCCCCCTCGCCCCCGTGTCCCCGGCTCACCGGCCGTACGGAGCGGGACAGATCTCCGGCCGGCCGCCGCCGGGGCCCAGGGCCCCGTACCGCTCGCCCAGCGCGCAGACGTCGGACGGGGAGAGCGGGGGCCTCACCGGCGGCTCCACCGCCCGGGGCGGCCCGGTCGGGCCGGTCGAGGCGGCCGGTCCGGGCCGGTCCGGCCGGACCGGCGGACGCGGGTCTTCGCGCCGGGGCGGTACGACGCCGGGGCGCGGCGCCTCCGGGAGCGCCGGGGCCGCCGACCGCCGCTGCCGCTCGGCCGCGGGGGTCGCGCGGGGCGCGGCGGACGGCGGGGGAGCGGGGAGCGCCGCTTCGAGGGCCTCGCGGGCCGGGCCGTCGACGATCTGCGGCGCGACGTCCTTCCCGGTGCGTACGGGCTCCGCCGCGGGAGCGGGGACGGGGGCGGGCGCCGTCGGCGCGTCCACCGAGACGCAGCCGGTCAGGGCGGCCATCGCCGCCCCTAACAGGATCTTCGCTGTGGTTCGGGTTCCATGCACCCGCGTCACTCTGCTGCTCCGGCGGCGGTCTCCGCGCCCCTACCGGCGGGGAATGCCCCGCACGGGTGAGCCGTCGCGCACCCGGCCTTGACCCCGCCGGCCGGACGGACGGCGGGACGACGGGGCGGCAGGGCGGGGGCGGACGCCGGTCGAGCCGCCCGGGTCGGCCGCCGGCCGCGCGGTCCGGGTCAGTCGCCGGTCGCGCCGTCGATCCGCTCCCGGAGCAGGTCCGCGTGGCCGTTGTGGCGGGCGTACTCCTCGATCATGTGGAGGTAGATCCAGCGGAGGTTGAACTCCTCCCCGCTGCGGCGCTTGCCGACGCCCAGGTCGTCCAGGCCGCGGGTCGCCGCCAGGGTGCGGGCATGGGCGATCTCGGCCTGCCAGGTGGCGTAGGCCTCCTCGTAGGTGTCCCCCTCCTCGGCGTGGATGTCCCGGTCGAGGTCCTCCTCCGTCGAGTAGATCCAGGGGGCCTCCTCACCGGCCAGGGTGTGGCGGAACCAGCCGCGCTCGACCTCGGCCATGTGCCGGACGAGACCGAGCAGGTTGAGGTCCGACGGCGGAGCGGAAGGGGTGCGCAGCTGGGCGTCGTCGAGCCCCTCGCACTTCCTCGCGAGGGTCGCGCGGTGGAAGTCGAGCCACTGCTCCAGCGCTTCGCGCTCGCCCGAGGTGGTGGACGGCGGGACGCGCGGGACTGTTTCGGTCTGTTCGGTCGTCATGCCGGCATCGTTCCCCATGATCGCAGGACGACGCCAGCGAATTCACGCCCGCGCGGACCGGGGCCGGTCCCCGGGCGTGCCGCGCGGCAACTCGTCGATCCCGGTCCGCAGTTCCACGAGGTCCGGCACGGCCGAGTGGAAGGAGCCTGCCGCGCCGTCGTCGTCGGGGCCGGCATCGGGGGGCTCACCGCCGCCGTCGCCCTGCGCCCGGCCCTCGTTGGCGCGGCCTCCCGCCTCGGACCCGGGTTCCGCCTGCGGGGCTTCGACGGCGTCACCGACCGGCGGCCCCGGCCGTCCCGCGTAAGCTGACCGGCGCGAACGGCCCGTACGAGCGGGGCCGGCGAACGACGACAAGGGAGACCCCCGTGAAGGTTGGCTGCATCGGACTCGGCGACATCGCGCAGAAGGCCTACCTTCCCGTCCTCGCCACCCTCCCCGGGGTCGAACTGCACCTGCAGACCCGCACCCCCGCCACCCTGGAGCGGGTCGCCGACACCCTGCACCTGCCCGCCGGCCGGCGCCACACCGACCTCGACGGGCTGCTCTCCGCCGGACTCGACGCCGCCTTCGTGCACGCCTCGACCGCCGCGCACGCCGAGATCGCCGAGCGGCTCCTCGACGCCGGCGTCCCCACGTACGTCGACAAGCCCCTCGCCTACGAGTACGCCGACTCCGAGCGGATCGTGGAGCTCGCGGAGAAGCGCGCGGTCTCCCTCGCCGTCGGCTTCAACCGGCGCCTCGCCCCGGGCTACGCCCAGTGCCTGGAGCACCCGCGCGACCTGATCCTGCTCCAGAAGAACCGGATCGGCCTGCCCGAGGACCCCCGCACGCTGGTCCTCGACGACTTCATCCACGTCGTCGACACCCTGCGCTTCCTGCTGCCCGGCGAGATCGAGCACGTCGACGTGCGGGCCCGGGTCCGCGACGGCCTGATGCACCACGTGGTGCTCCAGCTCTCCGGCGACGGGTTCACCGCCATCGGCATGATGAACCGGATGAACGGCTCCACCGAGGAGGTCCTGGAGGTCTCGGGCCAGGACACCAAGCGCCAGGTCCTCAACCTCTCCGACGTCGTCGACCACAAGGGCCAGCCGACCGTCCGCCGGCGCGGCGACTGGGTGCCCGTGGCCCGGCAGCGCGGCATCGAGCAGGCGGTGCTCGCCTTCCTCGACGCGGTGCGCGAGGGCCGGGTGCTCAGCGCCCGCGACGCCCTGCTGACCCACGAGCTGTGCGAGCGCGTCGTACGGGAGTCCCTGGCGCAGGCGTCCTGACGGCCTGCCCTCCCGGGGGGCGTCGTCAGCCGGCGGACTCGCCCGCGTGCGGACTCAGGACGTCCGTGCCCACCAGGACGAACAGCAGGATGCCGAGCAGGATCCGGTAGATCACGAAGGGCATGAAGCTCTTGGTGGTGATGAACTTCATGAACCATGCGATGACGGCGTATCCCACCACGAAAGCGACGATCGTCGCGAAGATGGTCGGCCCCCAGGAGACGTGACCCTCGCCCGCGTCCTTCAGTTCGTACGCGCCCGAGGCGAGGACCGCCGGGATCGCGAGGAGGAAGGAGTAACGGGCCGCCGCCTCGCGGGTGTAGCCCATGAGCAGGCCGCCGGAGATCGTCGCGCCCGAGCGGGAGACGCCGGGGATCAGGGCCATCGCCTGGCAGACGCCGTAGATCAGGCCGTCCCGCACCCCGAGGTCCTTGAGCGTCTTGCGCTCGCGGATCGCCCGGTGGCGGCCGCCGATCTCGTCCCGGGCGGCCAGCCGGTCCGCGACGCCCAGGACGACGCCCATGACGATCAGGGTGGTGGCGATGAGCCGCAGGTCCCGGAAGGGGCCCTCGATCTGGTCCTTGAGCGTGATGCCGAGGACGCCGATCGGGATCGAGCCGACGATCACCAGCCAGCCCATCTGGGCGTCGTGGTCGGACCGCATCGACTTGTCGGTGAGGGAGCGGAACCAGGCCGAGACGATCCGCGCGATGTCCTTGCGGAAGTAGATCAGGACCGCCGTCTCCGTGCCGATCTGGGTGATCGCGGTGAACGCCGCACCCGGGTCGTGCCAGCCGGCGAACGCCGCCGTGAGGCGCAGGTGCGCGCTGGAGGAGATGGGGAGGAACTCCGTCAGCCCCTGGACGAGTCCCAGGATGAACGATTCGAACCAACTCATGGGGCCAGGGCCGTCCCGTTTTGTACGTGTGTGGTCAGAAGGTCGTGCGCAGCGTACCGTCCCGAGGTGAAGAATCCCCCGACAGAGGATGTACGCGAGGTAGCGCCCGCCGTATCTCCCGGGAGGCCTCCGGCAAACCTCAGCGGGCGCTGCCCGCCAGTTCCGGTTCGGGCGTGTCGTCCCGCGCGGGGGCCGGTGCCCGCAGGCCGTGCCGCTTGCGCCAGGCCACCACCGCGCCGCCGATCCCCGACAGGACGATGAAGCCCGCGGAGAAGAGGAAGGCCGGCGAGTCCGGCGAACCCGCCTGGGCGCCCGCCACCACGTACGCCGCCGTGTTCGGGATGGTGCCGATCCCCGTCGCGAGGAGGAACGGCACGTACTTCATCCGGGAGACCGCCGCGCAGTAGTTGGCCGCCGCGAACGGCACCCCGGGGAACAGCCGGATCGCCAGCATCGAACGGAACCCGTGCCGGCTCAACTGCCCGTCCGCCGCCGTAAGGAGGCGGCCCCGCAGCAGCGGCCGCAGGGCGTCCTGGCCCAGGTAGCGGCCGAGGGTGAACGAGATCCCGGCGCCGAGCACCGTCCCCGCGACCGCCCCCGTCAGACCGGCGGCCGAGCCGAACAGCGCGCCCGCCGCCAGGTTCAGGACCGGGCGCGGCACGAAGGCCGCCGTGCACACCCCGTACGCCAGGGCGAACAGCAGCACCGCGCCCGCGCCGCTCGTCCGTGGTGGCCAGCCCGAGGCCAGCAGGCGCTGCGGTTCGTAGAGCACCACGAGGGTGGCCGCCGTGAGCAGCAGCAGCGCGAGCAGCGAGAGCCGCGAGCGGGGAGCGAGGAGGGCCCGGGAACAGCGGACGGCGAGGGAGCCCGGCGGCCGGGGGACGGGAGCGAGCATTCGGGGAGAGTAACGGACGGGTGCGTAGGAGCGCCGTAATGTGCGTCATGTCCGTCCGGACCGGATTCCGGAGCACGCCACGACCGAGGGGCCCCTCATGACGACCGAACCCGTGTCCGGGGGAGCGCCGGCCGAGAGGTCCCCGAGGACCGGTCCCGTGCCCGGGGGAGTCCGGGCCGAGGGACCCCCGGCGACCGGTCCCGCGTCTGGGGGAGCGCCGATCCGGAGGCCCCCGGCGACCGGATCCGTATCCGGGGAAGCCCCGGCCCGGAAGCTTCCGGCGACCGGTCCCGCGCCCGGTGAAGTCCCCGACAGCGCCCTCGCCGACAACGTTCTCGAACGGCTCACCGCCGTCTACCCGGCCGCCGGGAACCCCTTCCGGGCGCAGGAGATGGTCGCGTACATGAAGGGCGTCGCGCCCTTCCTCGGGGTGCGGACGCCCGAGCGCCGGGCCCTGTCCCGGACCGTCCTCGACGGCACCCCGCGCCCCGACGAGGACGACTGCGCGGCGATCGCCCTGCGCTGCTTCGCGCTGCCCGAGCGCGAGTACCACTACTTCGCCGTCGACTACCTCCGCCGCCACGTGCGGCGCTGCTCCTCCGGCTTCCTGCCCGTCGCCCGCCGCCTCGTCACCACCGTCTCCTGGTGGGACACGGTCGACCACCTCGCCGCCCACGTCGTCGGCGGCCTGGTCGCGGCCGACCCCGCCCTCGCCCCCGAGATGGACGCGTGGATCGACGACGAGGACCTGTGGGTCGCGCGCACCGCCCTCCTCCACCAGCTCCGTTTCAAGGGGGACACCGACGCGGACCGCCTCTTCGACCACTGCCTGCGCCGCGCCGACCACCCCGACTTCTTCATCCGCAAGGCGATCGGCTGGAGCCTGCGCGAGTACGCCAGGACCGCCCCCGCCGAGGTCCGCGCCTTCGTCACCGCCCACGGCGCCCGGCTCTCGCCCCTCTCCGTCCGCGAGGCCCTCAAGAACCTCACCCCGCCCGCCGGCCTCCCCAACCACCCTCCCAGAATGGGGACATGACACGGGAGACGGAGAAGCGGACGGCACTGGTACTGGGCGCGGGCGGCATGGTCGGGGCCGCCTGGGAGACCGGAGTGCTGCGGGGACTCCTCGACGCCGGTCTCGACGTCACCGGGGCCGACCTCGTCGTCGGCAGCTCCGCCGGCGCGGTCGTCGGGGCGAGGCTCGGCGCGCTCGGCCCCGACGCGCTGTACGAGCGGGAGCTCGGCGACGAGGACGTGGAACCGGCCGCACGGCTCGGGATCCCCGTGCTCCTCCGGTACGCCGTCGCCGTCCTGCGGTCCCGCACCCCGGAGGAGTACGGACGCAGGATCGGCCGGCTGGCCCTCGGGGCCCGCACGGTGGACGGGGCGGTCCGCCGCGAGACCGTGGTCCGGCGGCTCGGACCGGCCGTGGAGTGGCCCGGCCGCCCGCTGCTCGTCACCGCCGTCGACGCCACCACCGGCGAACTCGTCGCGTACGGCGCGGACGCGGGCGTCCCGCTGGCCGACGCCGTCACCGCGAGCTGCGCCGTCCCCGGCCTCTGGCCCCCGGCCACCGTCGGCGGACGCCGTCTGATCGACGGCGGCATCCACTCCACGGCCAACGCCCACCTCGCCGCCGGGTACGAGAGGGTCGTGGTCGTCGCCCCCGACGGACGCGGCAGCAAGGTGATCCCCTCGCCGGACCGGCAGGGCGCCGACCTCGCCGCCGCGGGGGCCCGCGTCGAGGTGATCACCCCCGACGCCGCGTCCCGCGCGGCCTTCGGACGCAATGCGCTCGACCCCGCACACCGGGCCGCCGCGGCCCGCGCCGGACGCGCCCAGGCCGCCCGCCACGCGGAGGCCGTCGCCGCCGTCTGGAACGGCTGACCCGGGCTCCCCCCTCACAGAGCGGCCGGCACCCGGACCGGTCGGCACCCGCGCCAGTGGGCCGGCCCCGCCCCCGTCACAATGGGACCGTGAACGAGCACATCCCCGTCGTCCGCGAGGTCGACCAGGGCACCGCGCGCCTCATGCCCGACGTGGACCGGGAGCGGGCCTGGCTCCTGACGGTCGACGGCGCGCCCCAGTCGTACGTCGACCTCGACGACCCGGCGTACCTGGAGTTCGAGTACGCACGCCGGCTCGCCCACGTCGTCGACGGCGCGGCCGGCGAGGGCGAGCCGCTGGACGTCCTGCACCTGGGCGGCGGGGCGCTCTCGCTGCCCCGGTACGTCGCCGCCACCCGGCCCGGCTCGCGCCAGGACGTCGTGGAGGCCGACCGCGGTCTGCTCGCCCTGGTCGCGGAACACCTGCCGCTGCCCGAGGGGTCCGGGACCACCGTGCACGGCGCGGACGCCCGGCGCTGGCTGGAGGCGGCCCCCGCCGCCTCGGCCGACCTGATCGTCGGCGACGTCTTCGGCGGCTCGCGGGTGCCCGCCCACCTCACCTCCGTCGAGTACGCGCGCGAGGTCCGGCGCGTCCTGCGGCCCGGCGGCGTCTACGCCGCCAACCTGGCCGACGGCGCCCCCTTCGCCTTCCTCCGCTCCCAGCTCGCCACCTTCGCCGCCGTCCTCCCCGAACTCGCGCTCGTCGCCGAACCGTCCGTCCTGCGCGGCCGCCGCTTCGGCAACGCCGTCCTGGTCGCCTCCGACCGCGCGCTCGACACAGCCCGCCTCGCGCGCCGGGCCGCGGCGGACGCCTTCCCCGCGCGCGTGGAGCACGGGGACGCGCTCGCCCGGTTCACCGGGGACGCGGAGCCGGTCGTGGACGCCGGGGCCGTACCGTCACCCGTTCCCCCGGACGGCGCCTTCGGCATCGGCTGAGCGGGGTCCCGGCACGGCCGGGAGCTCCTTCCCGGTGGGCTCGACGGGCGGGTGCGCGGGCGCGTGCGGACGCCTGGTCAGGTTCCGCACGTCCGGCACCAGCAGGACGAGGGCGGTGACGACCACCATCAGCACTGCCGCGCCCCACAGCGCCCCGCTCCGGCCGAACGCGCCCTCCGCCGGGCCCGTGAGCGCCGTCGTCAGCGGCAGCAGGGCCGTCGAGCCGAACCAGTCGTAGGCGGAGACCCGGGACAGCTTCTCCTCCGGGATCTCCTGGTGCATCGCCGTCATCCACGAGACGCCGAAGACCTCCAGCGCCACGCCGCTCACGAACATCGCGACCGCCAGGCCGCTCGCGGACAGCGGCACCGCGAGCGCCGCCGAGGGCAGCGCGATCGGGAAGACGCACAGCGTCCCGACGAACAGCATCCGGCGCGGCTTCCACCGGGTCATCAGGACCGCGCCGACGACCGTCCCCACCCCGTACGCGGCGAGCGCGAAGCCCCAGGGGCGCGCGCCGCCCAGCTCCTCCCGGGCGACCAGCGGTCCGTACACCGCCTCGACCGCTCCGATCAGGCCCACCACCACGGAGAACTGGGCGACGATCGACCACAGCCAGGGCCGGCCGACGAACTCCTGCCAGCCCTCCCGCAGGTCGGAGAAGAGCCCGCCGCCGGGAGCGCGCTCGGGGACACCCCTCACGTCGAGGAAGGCGCGCAGCCCGCCCGCGACGGCGAAGGCGACGGCGTCGACCACCAGCACCCAGCCGGGTCCGACGAAGGCGACGAGCGCGCCGCCGAGCGCGGCGCCGCCGATGGAGGCGCCGTGCATCGCCATCCGGAAGACGGCGAACGCCCGGCTCGCCTGCTCCCCGCTGACGGTGGCCATGAGCATGCCCTCGGCCGCCGGGTTGAAGAAGGCCTGGCCGGTGCCGCAGAGCGCGGTGAGCACCATCATCTGCCAGATGCGGGCCTCGCCGGAGAGGACGAGGGCGGCGAAGACGGCCTGCGACACGCAGTTGAGGACGTTGGCGGCGACCATCACCCGGTGCCGGGGCAGCCGGTCGGCGACGGCGCCGCCGACGAGCAGGAAGAGGACGAGCGGCAGGAAGCGCGCCGTCGCCACGAGGCCCACGTCGCCCGCGTCGCCGCCGGAGTCGAAGACCGCCCAGACGGTGGCGATCAGGGCGCCGTGCGTGCCGAGGTTGGTCACGACCGTGGCGGCGGTCAGCAGGAGGTAGTTGCGCCCGGCCCACTCGGGGCGGCGGGAGCGGGGAGGGGCGGGGGAGGGGGAGACGGGGGAGTCGGCGGGTGATGTCACCCCGGGACTATCCCCGGCGTCCGGCCGAAGTGCCAAACCGATGTGCGGACGGGCCGCGGCGCCGGCCACCGGGACGCCGGGTCCCGGTGGCCGCCGCCGTCACGATTCCCCCGTCGCCGCCGTCACGAGTCCTCGGCGGTCACGATCCCCGCCGTCACGAGCCCCGGGCGTCACGAGTCCTCGGCGAGCCGGACCGTGGAGAGGATCTGCCGGATCGTGGCGTCCGGCAGCTCGTCGGCGACGCCGTCGGCCCCGTTGAGGACCCAGGTCGAGAAGTCGTTCTTCGCGTTCTTGAAGGTGAAGGCGATCGCCTTGCCGTCCGACTCGCACTTGTTGCGCTTCTTGACGCCCGTGGCCGTGGCCGTCGAGACGCTGCCGGTGAGGCCGGACTCCGTCGTGTACGGCACGGCCTTGGTGATCTTGATGGTCTCCCGCGGCATGTGCTGCGCGTAGCCGCCCCACACCCACGTGCCGGCCTCGTTGTACGCGGCCTCCCCGGTGTTCTTGGCGCCCTGGCCGCCCTTGGTGCCGGCCGACGCCAGGCTCCAGGACTCCTCGCTGCCGTTCTTGTCGGTGTCGTAGGTGCACCACTTGCCCTTGAGGTGCGTGGGCCCGGACATCGTGACGAGCGGGCTGCCGTCGCCCTTCTTCTCGTCCTCCAGGAAGCTGATCGTCCCGGGCTTCGACACCTCCCACTCCGGTGGCACGTCGAAGAGGGTGCCGTACTTCGGGTTGTGGACGACCTTCCAGCCGGGGATCGTCGGCTGCCGCGCGGCGTCGTCGCGCGGGTTGTCGAGGCCGGAGGACTGGCTCGGCCCGGGGATCGCCGACGGGTCCGCGGGGGCGGTGGCCGACGCGGACGGCTTCGGGTCGGCGGCGGTCGGCTCCCCGTCGTCCTTGCCGAACACCAGGAAGGCGGTGACGCCGGTCGCGGCGACCACGGCGGTCGCGGCGACGACCGCCACGAGCGCCGTCCTCTTCTTCCCGCCGGGACCGCCGGGGCCGCCCGGGCCGCCGGACTGCCCCGGGACCGCGTACTGCTGCGGCACGGTCGGCTGCTGGTACGGGTTCGGCTGCCCCGGCTGCGGGCCGTACCCCTGCTGCGGGTACCCCGGCGGGACCGGCGGCTGCTGGCCGTACCCCGGCTGCGGCTGCGGATGACCCGGCTGCGTCGGCGGCTGCTGCGGGTACCCGGGCTGGGCCGGCGGCTGCTGGTACGGGTTCGGCTGCTGGTACCCCGGCTGCTGGTACGGGTTCTGACTCTGGTCCTGCGGGTTCTGCTCGCCCCCGGGCGGCTGCTGTCCTGGCCACATGGCCAGTAACCATAGAGGTGCGGGGGCCGTCCGGCCATGCCCGCCCCCGGCGCGGGAGGCCGGGGGAAGACCGCGGGACGCGCGCGGGGGATGGCCAAGGCTGCTACTCACGGGTAACATCACGCTCCATGAGCGCAGACCAGATGACCGTCGGCGAGATGCTCGCCGCGACGGTTCCCATGGCCGGGACCCTGAACCTGGAGTTCCTGGAGACCACCGCCGAGCGCGCCGTCGTGCGCCTGCCGGACCAGCCCGCCTACCACAACCACGTCGGCGGCCCGCACGCCGGAGCGATGTTCACGCTCGCCGAGTCCGCCAGCGGCGCCATCGTGCTCGCCGCCTTCGGCGACCAGCTCAGCCGCGCGGTCCCGCTCGCCGTCAAGGCCGAGATCGGCTACAAGAAGCTGGCCATGGGCGTCGTCACGGCCACCGCCACCCTGGGCCGCCCCGCCGCCGAGGTCGTCGCCGAGCTCGACGCCGGACAGCGCCCGGAGTTCCCGGTGCGGATCGACATCACCCGCGAGGACGGCGCCGTGACCGGCGAGATGACCGTCGTCTGGACCCTGCGCCCGAACGCCTGAGCCGGCCCGGGACACCGCGCCTCCGCCCCCGCACCCCTTCCGGTGCGGGGGCGGACGCGTTCCCGGGACCGGGGCCGTTGCCGGAACCGTTCCCGGCACCGGGCAAGGGCCGGGACGGAACCGGCGCCCGGGACCGGCGTCCGGAACCGGACCCGGCCCGTCCTCGGCGTCGAGGTCCGTCCGCCCCGACCGGGTAGGCTTCCCCGGCGTGCCCGCCGAGGCGCACGACGGCGCCACGGCCCCCGACCACGGGCCGGGCGCGACAGGGGAGCCGAAACGGGAGGAAGCCGCGTTGCACGTCCAGGAGTGGCTGGAGACGATCCCACCGATCGCCGTGTACACCCTCGTGGGGGTGGTGATCGGCCTGGAGAGCCTGGGCATCCCGCTGCCCGGCGAGATCGTCCTCGTGAGCTCCGCGCTGCTCGCCTCGCAGCACGGCGACATCAACCCGTACGTGCTCGGCGCCTGCGCCACCGCCGGCGCGATCATCGGGGACTCGATCGGCTACGCCATCGGCCGCAAGGGCGGCAGACCGCTGCTCGCCCGGCTGGAGAGGAAGTTCCCCAAGCACTTCAGCGAGGCCAACATCGCCCTCGCGGAGAGCTCCTTCCAGAAGTGGGGCATGTGGGCGGTCTTCTTCGGCCGCTTCGTCGCCCTCCTGCGCATCTTCGCCGGACCGCTCGCGGGCGTGCTGCACATGCCGTACTGGAAGTTCCTCGTCGCCAACGTCTTCGGCGGCATCCTGTGGGCCGGCGGCACCACGGCCGTCATCTACTCGGTCGGGATCGTCGCCGAGGCCTGGCTGAAGCGCTTCTCCTGGCTCGGGCTCGTCCTCGCCGTCCTGATCGGCCTCACCTCGATGCTCGTCCTCAAGAACCGCGCCAAGAAGGCGGCCGCGGAGCGGGCCGCCGCCGAGCCGAAGCCGGAACCGGTGACGGTCCCGGCTGCGGACTGAGCGCCTCCCGTACGGCGCGGAGGGCGGCACCCCGACCGGGTGCCGCCCTCCGTCCGTTCCCGCGCACGGGGGACGGGCTCACTCCTCGAAGGCCTCCGCGTGGCCCTTGGCCAGGTGCAGGTACATCTCGGCGTTGAGCCGGATGCCCGCCAGCTCCTCCGCGGTCAGCGGGCGGCGCACCTTCGCCGGGACGCCCGCGACCAGCGAGCCCGGCGGGACCTCCATGCCCTGCGGGACGAGCGCCTGGGCGGCGACGAGCGACCCGGCGCCGATCCGGGCCCCGTTGAGGACCGTGGCGCCCATGCCGACGAGCACGTCGTCCTCGATGACGCAGCCGTGCACGGTGGCGTTGTGGCCGACGGTCACCCGGGCCCCGATCGAGACGGGGAAGCCGGGGTCGACGTGGACCGTGCAGTTGTCCTGGACGTTGGAGTCCTCGCCGATCTCGATCGGGCCGCAGTCCGCCCGCAGCACCGCGTGGTACCAGACGCTCGCGCGGGCGCCGAGGGTCACCTCGCCGAGGACCACCGAGGTCGGGGCGGTGAAGGCCGTCGGGTCGATCCGCGGCTCCTTGCCGCCCACGCCCTTGATCAACGCCTCTGTCATGGTTCTTCGCTCCTGATCGTCAGCCGTCGTGTCGCGCCCGGGGGTGCCCCCGCGCCGCAGCCTATGCCGCGCCCATGACGGACATCACAGCGCACGGCGGTGATCGGGCGCGACGGCGCCGACTACCGTGGCCGGGTGCCCAGGAACAGAAACACGTTCTCATCCCTCGCCGCCTGGCGGCGCAGGGTCGTCGCGCACGCACTCCAGGGCGGCTGGCGCTGGGCGCAGCAGGCCGGCGCCGTCACCGCCGAGCACCAGGGGAGGCTGCGCTTCCGCCGGCTCGGCGAGGGCACCCGGCTCGCCTTCCCGCAGGGCACGGTCTTCGGCGAGCGGTGGATCGAGATCGGCGCGTGCTGCATCATCGCCGAGCAGGTCACGCTGACGGCCGGGATGCTGCCGGGCCTCGACCTCGGGACGGAGACGGTCCTGACCCTCGGCGACGGGGTCGTCCTCGGCCGGGGCAGCCACGTGATAGCCGACGCGGAGGTCACGATCGGCTCGGACACGTACTGCGGCCCGTACGTCTACATCACCTCGACGAACCACAGCTACGACGACCCGGACGAGCCGGTCGGCCGCCAGTGGCCCCGCTCGGCACCGGTCTCCATCGGCCCCGGCTGCTGGCTCGGCACGGGCGCGGTGGTCCTGCCCGGCGCGCGCCTCGGCCGCAACGTGGTCGTCGCGGCCGGCGCGGTGGTGCGCGGCGAGGTCCCGGACCACTCGGTCGTGGCCGGCGCCCCGGCGAAGGTGGTCCGCAGCTGGGACCCGGAGAACGGCTGGCAGCCCCCGCTCCGCACCCCCGCCCCCGTCCCGATCCCGGAGGACGTCACCCCGGAGCAGCTCGCGGCGCTTGCGCAGTGGGAGGTCGAGCAGGCGGGCACGGCGGCGTCCTGACGGGCCTGTTCGTACGCCCCCGCCCGTACTCCGAGCGCCCGTACTCCGAGACGACGCCCCGTCCGCCCGGCGCCGGTTGTTAGCGTGACGCACATGCGCGCACCCATCGGAGACTTCACCGACGCCCGGCCCGCCCCGGACAGCCTCGACCTCCTGACCGGCCCCGTCGCCGACGCCGTCCGCGCCTGGGCGGGCTCCGTCCCGGCCGACCAGGTGCTCTACGTCGACACCGACCCGGCCGTCGCCGACACCGCCGTCTTCGTCGAGCACCACGGCGCCGACCTCCTCGACGCCTCCGCGAACTGCGTGGTCGTGGCGGCCAGGCGGGGCGGCGACACGACCCTCGCCGCCTGCGTCGTCGGCTCCGCCACCCGCGTCGACGTCAACGGGGTGGTGCGCCGTCACCTCGGCGCCCGCAAGGCCTCGTTCGCCCCGATGGACACGGCCACCGGCGAGAGCGGCATGGAGTACGGCGGCATCACCCCCGTCGGCCTCCCCGCCGCCTGGCCGCTCCTCGTGGACGCCGCCGTCGTCGACATGCCCTGGGTCCTCGTCGGCAGCGGCCGCCGCCGGGGCAAGCTCATCCTGCCGGGCAAGGCCCTCGGCCAACTGCCCGGCGCGGTCGTCCTGGAGGGCCTCGGCGTCCCCGCCGCCTGATCCCCGGCTCAGCCCAGGCGCGGGATCTCGATCGCGGGGCAGCGGTCCATCACCATGTCGAGGCCCGCCTCCCGGACGCGGGCGAAGGCGGCCTCGTCGATCACGTCGAGCTGGAACCAGACCGCCTTGGCGCCGATCGCCACGGCCTCGTCGGCGACCCCGCCCGCCAGCTCGCCGTTGACGAAGACGTCGACGACGTCGACCGGGAACGGGACGTCGGCGAGGGACGCGTAGCCCGGCTCGCCGTGGACCGTCTCCGCCTTCGGATGGACCGGGACGATCCGCTTCCCGAAGCGCTGGAGGACGGCCGCGACCCCGTAGGCCGCCCGCGCCCGGTTGTTCGAGAGGCCCACCACCGCCCAGGTGTCGCCCGTGGACGTCAGGATCCGCCGTACCGCCTCCGGGGCGGAGTACCCGGCGGTACCGGCGGTGGTGGTGCTGTCGGCGCTCATCGTCTCTGCTGCCTCTCCTCGGCGCGGTCCGTCTCCCGGGAGAACGAGCGGCGCCGGGCCGTGATTCCCACCGGGCCCCGACCGGCCGCCCGGGAGCGCCGGGCCGGCGGACCGTAGGCTGGTCGGATGCAGGAGCAGTACCGCACCCCGGCCCGCGAGGGCGTGCACGAGACCGAGATCAACCGCTCGCGCTTCCTCTGCGCGCTCGCGCCCGTCGCCGACGAGCGGGAGGCGCAGGAGTTCGTCGCCCGCGTCCGCAGGGAGCACCCGACCGCCACCCACAACTGCTTCGCCTACGTCCTCGGCGCCGACGCCTCCGTGCAGAAGGCCAGCGACGACGGCGAACCGGGCGGCACGGCCGGCGTCCCCATGCTCCAGATGCTGCTGCGCCGCGAGATGCGGTACGTCGTCGCCGTCGTCACCCGCTACTACGGCGGCGTGAAGCTCGGCGCGGGCGGTCTGATCCGGGCGTACGGAGGGGTGGTCGGCGAGGCCCTCGACGCGCTCGGCACCGTGACCCGGCAGCGTTTCCGGCTCGCCACCGTCACCGTCGACCACCAGCGGGCGGGCAAACTGGAGAACGACCTGCGGGCGACCGGCCGGGCCGTCCTGGACGTGCGGTACGCCGACGCCGTCACGATCGGGATCGGCCTCCCGGACGCCGACGTCGACGCCTTCCGCGCCTGGCTCGCCGACGCCACGGCGGGCACGGCCGACCTCGTCCTCGGCGGCGAGGCGTACGGCGACGTGTGAGGTCTGCCCCCGGGCCCGCCCCTCCGGCCCCGGCCGTGCGGCCCCGGCCGTGCGACTGCCGGACACGCGCTCCGGACGCGCTCCGGGCACGCGCTCCCGGTGCTCCCGCACCCGGACGGACGTCCCCACGTCCCCGCTCGGGATAGCGTGGTGGGCGGACACGAACGGAACCGGTGCGGACACCGGTGGGGGAGGAACGGCGCACATGCGGGGTGGGACGGCATCGTGAGGCTCCTGCACACCTCGGACTGGCACCTCGGCCGGTCCTTCCACCGCGTCGGGCTCCTCGGCGCCCAGGCCGCGTTCCTCGACCACCTCGTGGCCACCGTCCGCGAGCACCGGGTCGACGCCGTCCTCGTCGCCGGCGACGTCTACGACCGGGCCGTGCCCCCGCTGCCCGCCGTCGAGCTCTTCGACACCGCCCTGCACCGGCTCGCCGAGGCCGGGGTCCCCACCCTCATGATCTCCGGCAACCACGACTCGGCCCGCCGCCTCGGCGTCGGCGCCGGACTCATCGAACGGGCCGGCATCCACCTCCGCACCGACCCCGACGGCGTCGGCACCCCCGTCGTCCTCGCCGACGCCCACGGCGACGTCGCCCTCTACGGCCTGCCCTACCTCGAACCCGCCCTCGTCCGCGAGCGGCTCGGCGCCGGGAAGGCCGGCCACGAGGCCGTGCTCGCCGCCGCCATGGACCGGGTCCGCGCCGACCTCGCCGGACGGCCCCCCGGCACCCGCTCCGTCGTCGTCGCCCACGCCTTTGTCGCCGGCGGCGCGCCCAGCGACAGCGAGCGGGACATCACCGTCGGCGGCGTCTCCGCCGTCCCCGCCGGGATCTTCGACGGCGTCGACTACGTCGCCCTCGGCCACCTCCACGGCAGCCAGGCCCTCACCCCCCGCGTCCGCTACTCCGGCTCCCCCCTCGCGTACTCCTTCTCCGAGGCCGACCACCGCAAGACCATGTGGCTCGTCGACCTCGGCCCGGCGGGACCCGGCGGAGCGGACCTCGACGCCGAGCGCCTCGACTGCCCCGTCCCGCGCCCCCTCGCCCGGCTCCGGGGCCGGCTCGACGCCCTCCTCGCCGACCCCGCGCTCGCGCCCCACGAAGGGTCCTGGGTGGAGGCCACCCTCACCGACCCCGTACGGCCCGCCGACCCCATGAACCGGCTCGCCGAACGCTTCCCGCACACCCTCAACCTGGTCTTCGACCCCGAGCGCACCGAGGGCGACTCCGGGGCCTCCTACGCCCAGCGGCTCCGGGACCGCAGCGACCAGCAGATCGCGGAGGACTTCGTGGCCCACGTGCGCGGCGGCGCGGCGCTCGACGGAGCGGAACGGGCCGTCCTGTACGGCGCCTTCGACGACGTACGGGTCGACACGGCCGAGCGCGAGGTGGGCCGGTGAGGCTGCACCGCCTGGAGATCACCGCGTTCGGCCCCTTCGGCGCCCCGCAGACCGTCGACTTCGACGCCCTGTCCTCCGCCGGCCTCTTCCTGCTCCACGGGCCGACCGGCGCGGGCAAGACCTCCGTCCTGGACGCCGTCTGCTTCGCCCTGTACGGAAGCGTGCCCGGCGTCCGCCAGACGCCCGGCGCCTCCCTGCGCAGCGACCACGCCCCCGTCGGCACGTACACCGAGGTCCTCCTCGAACTGACCGTGGGGGAGCGGCGGCTGGAGATCACCCGCCGCCCGGCCCAGCAGCGGCCCAAGAAGCGCGGCGGCGGCTTCACCACCGAGAAGGCCCAGACCTGGCTGCGCGAGTACGACCCGGCCACCGGCGCCTGGAACGGACTCAGCCGCTCCCACCAGGAGATCGGCGAGGAGATCACCCAGCTCCTCGGCATGAGCCGCGAGCAGTTCTGCCAGGTCGTCCTCCTCCCGCAGGGCGACTTCGCCCGCTTCCTGCGCGCCGACGCCGAGGCCCGGGGCAGGCTCCTCGGCCGCCTCTTCGACACCCGCCGCTTCGCCGCCGTCGAGGAACGCCTGGCCGATCTGCGGCGCGTGGCCGAACAGCGGGTGCGGGAGGGGGACGAGCGGCTGCTCGCCCTCGCCCACCGCACGGCCCAGGCCGCCGGCGGACTCGACGCGGCCCGCACCCCGGTCGAGGGCAGGCCCGGCGAGCCCGGACTCGCCGCGTCCGTCCTCACCTGGGCCGCCGTCGCCCGCACCGAGGCGTACGAGGCCCTCGACATCGCGGACGTGCGGCTCGCCGCCGCCGAGCGCCGCCGGGCGCACGCGCGCGCCGCCCTCGACGCCGAGCACGACCTCGCCGCCCGCCAGGCCCGCCACGCCGACGCCCTCCTGCGCCGCGAGCGGATCGCCGAGCGGGCCCCCGAGCGCGACCGCCTCCGGGCCGTCCTCGACCGGAGCCTCCGGGCCGACCGGGTCGCCCCCGCCCTGGCCCTGCGCCGGGACGCCGAGCGCGAGCACGCCACCGCCCTGTCCGCCCTCACCCGCTCCCGCGCCCCGCTGCCGCCCGACCTCGCCGACGCCGGGACCGAGCAGCTCGCCGCCCTGGAGAACCGGCTGCGCGAGGAGCTCGGCGGACTCGACGCGGCCCGCCGCGCCGAGCACCGCGCCGCCGCCGTCACCGGAGAGCGGGCCGTACTGGAACGGGAGGCGCGCGCCGACGAGGACGCCCTGCGGGACGCGGCCGACTGGCTCGCCGGCTGGGAGCCGCGCCGCGCCCTGCTCACCGGGCGCGCCGAGGCCGCCCGGGACGCCGTCGCCCGCGCCGAGCACCTCGCCGGACGCCTGGAGCCCGCCCGCCGCCGGCTCTCCGCCGCCCGCCGCCGCGACGCCCTCGCCCGGGGCGCCGAGGCGGCCGAGAGCCGCCTCGCGGAGGCCCGCGAACGGCGGAACGACGCCCACGAGACCTGGCTCGACGTCAAGTCCCGGCGCCTGGAGGGCATCGCCGCCGAACTCGCGGCCGGCCTGGAGGCGGGCGCCCCCTGCCAGGTCTGCGGCTCCGCCGACCACCCGGCCCTCGCCCGCACCACCGCAGGGCACGTCGACCGCGCCGCCGAGGACGCCGCCTACGCGGCCTACGCCGCCGCGGAGGAGACCCGTACGGCCGTCGAACGCGAACTGGCCGTCACCCGCGAGTCCTGGACCGCGGCCCGCGCGGAGGTCCGCACCGGACAGGACGACGACACGGCCGACGCCGACCCCGCCGTCGAAGAACTCACCGGTCAGGTCGAGGAGTTGGCCCGGCTGCACGCCGAGGCCCACGCGCTCGCCGGACAGGCGCACGCCGCGCGCCAGGCCCTCGCGGCGGCCGAGCGCGAGCACGAGGAACGGATGGCGGCACAGCGGGAGGCCGAGCGGCGGGTCGCCGCCCGGACCTCGCGCCGCGAGGCCCTCGACCGGGAGCGGGCCGCACTCGACGAGGAGATCGCCCGGGGGCGCGGCGCGTTCGCCACCGTGGCCGAACACGCCGACCGCCTGGAGCGGCGGATCGTCCTCCTGTCCGACGCCGCCGGCACCGTGCGCTCCGCCGAACTCGCCGCCCGGCGCCTCAAGGAGGCCGACGACCGGCTCGCCGACGCCGCCTACAAGGAGGGCTTCGCCACCCCCGACGAGGCCGCCGCCGCGCTCCTGGGCGAGAGGGAGCGCCACGGCCTCCAGGAGCGCCTCGACGCCTGGCAGGCCGAGGAGGCCGTCGTCGCGGACCGGCTCGCCGAGCCGGGCACCGCGGCAGCCGCGGCGCTCGCGCCCGC
>NZ_JBSHHY010000028.1:0-49152 GCF_053618675.1 Streptomyces sp. NPDC055632
CGGTGCGGGGAGCCCCCCCCGCACCGCCCCGGGCCTCTCTTCCCTCCCCCCTGTCTTCACCCTTCCGGGTAAGGCGGTCGTCCGCTGCCGCAGGGTTTTCCACAGGCTCCGGCGGGGTTCGCCGGCCCGCCCCACCATGAGGACCGAAGGGCGCCCGGCCGAAGGGCGTCCGGCGGAGACGGATGGGGGCGGGACCATGAACGACACGACCGTGACGCTCGTCGGCAACGTGGCGACGGCGGTGGAGTACCGGGAGACGGTGACGGGCGGGGTGGCCCGGTTCCGGTTCGCGGTGACCGCGCGCCGCTGGGACCGGGAGCGGAACCTCTGGTCCGACGGGAACACCAGCTTCTACACGGTCTCGGCCTGGCGCTCCCTGGGGGCCAACCTCGCGGCCTCGGTCTCGGTCGGGGAACCGCTGGTGGTGCACGGCCGGTTGCGGGTCCGGGAGGACGAGCGCGACGGGCAGCGCAAGACCTTCGTGGACGTGGACGCGCTGGCGGTGGGCCACGACCTGACCCGGGGGACGGCGGCCTTCCGGCGCGCGGCGCGGGCCGAGTCCCGGGCGCGACCGGACCTGGGGCCGCACCCCGGCGACGGGCCCGCGCTCGGGCCGGCGCCGGAAGCGGACCCCTGGACGGAGGCGGTGGCGGAGGCCGTGGCCGAAGCGGAGGAGGAGGCGCGAGGGGCGGCGGAAACAGCGGCTTCGGGGGCGGGAATCGGAGGAAAAGGCGAGGAAACGAACGTCGAAGGCCGGCTGGTAACCGCTTCCTGACGTTCCGTCATGGCGACTTGTCGACCAACTCGTGCCGCGTGATAACGATTCCGAGACGGAATGGTTGCCTGACCATACGGCCGGGCACCCGGCTCTTTCGCGTCCCTAGGATTCCCGGGTACTCATGTGGCACGTGAGCCCATCGAGTCTGTGAGTCTGTCGGCGCGCGCTCCTCCCGCACGGAACAACGCTGTTCGCGGAGCGGCTCGCCCGGAGGGGAATCGGATGTTTTCAGTTCGTGGGCGGGACGTCGTACGTCGCCTCGCCGCCGCCGCTCTGGTCTCGGGGCTCGTCGCCGCCGGTGTGACGGGCGTCGCGGGCTCCGCCGCCGCGAAGGGCCCGGCCGACAACGGCGGCGCCTCCACCGTGCTCGGCCGGCTGAAGATCTCCGCCAAGGTGAGGGTCACCGAGAAGGTCGACGGCGAGCAACGCGTCTGGGAGAAGAGCGGCGGCCTCTTCGAGATGAAGGTCGAGAACGGCGGAAACCTCCAGACCTACTGCATCGACTTCCGGACCAACGCCTACGAGGACAAGGAGTACAAGGAGGTCGGCTGGGACCAGTCGTCCCTCCACGACAACCCCGACGCGGGCAAGATCCTCTGGATCCTGGAGAACTCCTACCCGAACATCCCGGTCGCCGCCCTCGGCGAGAAGGCCGGCGTCAAGGGCCTGACCCGGGAGACCGCCGCCGCCGCCACGCAGGCCGCGATCTGGCGCTACTCGGACAAGGTCGACGCGACGCCGGTCGACGGGAACGCGCGGAAGGTGACCGAGTACCTGTTCGGCAAGGCCGTCAAGGCGCGGGAGCCCAAGTCCTCCCTCAGTCTGTCCCCGGCCTCCGTCTCCGGCAGGGCCGGCGACAGGCTCGGCCCGATCAAGGTCTCCACCAACGCCGCCGAGGCCACCCTCTCCGTGGTCCCCGGCGCCCCGGCCGGCACCGGCGTCGTCGACAAGGACGGCAAGCCGGTCACCGGGGCCCGGGACGGCGCCGAGGTCTTCGTCGACGTGCCGCGGGGGACCGAGGACGGCACGGCCGGGATCAGGGCCGAGGCCACCACGAAGGTTCCGCTCGGCCGCGCCTTCGTCAGCGTCAGGGAGAGGAGCCAGACCATGGTCCTGGCCGGCTCCAGCAGCTCCACCGTCACCGCCGAGGCCGCCGCGACCTGGGCCGAGAAGGGCGCCGTCCCGGCCGTCACGGTCGCCAAGGACTGCGCCGAGGGCGGCCTGGAGGTCCTCGCCTCCAACAAGGGCGACGAGGACTGGACCTTCGAACTGAAGGGCACCACCCACACGGTCGCCGCCGGCGAGACCAAGACCGTTCCGGTCGGGCTCGCCGAGGACGAGGCGTACAAGTTCACCCTCACCGGCCCGAACGGCTTCGAGCAGACCTTCGAGGGCGTCCTGGACTGCGACACGGCCGCTCCCGAGCCGAAGCCCTCCGCGCCCACCCCCGGCGCGACGCCCTCCACCCCGGCTCCCGCCCCGTCCGTCAAGGGCGCCACGGGCGCCACGGGCGGCACCACCGGCGGTGACACCGCGGGCGGCGGCGCCGGCACCGCCATCGGCGGCGGAGACCTCGCCGCGACCGGCGGCTCCGGCGCCACCCCGGTGATCGCCGGCATCGCCGCCGTGCTCGTCGTGGTCGGCGGCGGCGCGATGTTCCTCCTCCGCAAGAAGAAGACGACCGACGACTGATCCGAGGCCCCGGTGCCGGGCCCCGCACCCGATGCCGGGCCCCGCACCCGGTGCCGGGCCCCGCACCCGATGCCGGGCCCTGCACCCGGCGCCGGCCCGGCGCCCGACCCCGCCCGGCACCCGACCCCCGCCCGGCACCCGGCACCCGACTCCGCGCCCGCTCCCCGACCCCGCAGCGTGATGTGCGTCACACGGCGCCCGCCCCGTGATCCCGCGTGACCCCGGACCGCGCCCGCGGCCGGGGTCGTCGCACGTCCGGAGGCCGAAAACCCTCCGTACCGCCCCTCCCGCGCCCGGCGCCCGCCCCCGAGCGCCCCCGCCGGCGGGCTTACCGGTTTCCGCCCGGGGGCGGCGGTCAGGCAAGATGGGTGTATCTGCCCACTCACTCCTTGCCGGACGGTTTCTCTTGGCTGAGTACATCTACACCATGCGCAAGACGCGCAAGGCGCACGGCGACAAGGTCATCCTCGATGACGTGACGCTGAGCTTCCTGCCCGGTGCGAAGATCGGTGTGGTCGGCCCGAACGGCGCCGGTAAGTCCACCGTGCTGAAGATCATGGCCGGCCTGGAGCAGCCCTCCAACGGCGATGCCTTCCTGTCGCCTGGGTACTCGGTCGGCATCCTCATGCAGGAGCCGAAGCTCGACGAGTCCAAGACGGTCCTGGAGAACGTCGAGGACGGCGTCGCCGAGGTCAAGGGCAAGCTCAACCGGTTCAACGCGATCGCCGAGGAGATGGCGACGAACTACACCGACGAGCTCATGGAGGAGATGGGCAAGCTCCAGGACGACCTGGACCACGCCAACGCGTGGGACCTGGACGCCCAGCTGGAGCAGGCCATGGACGCCCTGGGCTGCCCGCCCGGCGACTGGCCGGTCGGCAACCTCTCCGGCGGCGAGAAGCGCCGCGTCGCGCTCTGCAAGCTGCTCCTGGAGGCCCCCGACCTCCTGCTGCTCGACGAGCCCACCAACCACCTCGACGCCGAGTCCGTGAACTGGCTGGAGCAGCACCTCGCCCAGTACAAGGGCACCGTCGTGGCCATCACCCACGACCGGTACTTCCTCGACAACGTCGCCGAGTGGATCCTGGAGCTCGACCGCGGCCGCGCCCACCCGTACGAGGGCAACTACTCGACCTACCTGGAGAAGAAGGCCGAGCGCCTCAAGGTCGAGGGCCGCAAGGACGAGAAGCGCCAGAAGCGCCTCAAGGAAGAGCTGGAGTGGGTCCGCTCCAACGCCAAGGGCCGCCAGGCCAAGTCCAAGGCCCGCCTCGCCCGCTACGAGGAGATGGCCGCCGAGGCCGACAAGATGCGGAAGCTGGACTTCGAGGAGATCCAGATCCCGCCGGGCCCGCGCCTGGGCTCCGTCGTCGTCGAGGTCAACAACCTCTCCAAGGCCTTCGGCGACAAGGTCCTCATCGACGACCTCAGCTTCACCCTGCCGCGCAACGGCATCGTCGGCATCATCGGCCCGAACGGCGCCGGCAAGACCACGCTCTTCAAGATGATCCAGGGCTTCGAGAAGCCCGACTCCGGAGACATCCGCGTCGGCGAGACCGTCAAGATCTCCTACGTCGACCAGGGCCGCTCCAACATCGACCCGAAGAAGACGCTGTGGGCCGTCGTCTCCGACGAGCTGGACTACATCAACGTCGGCCAGGTCGAGATGCCGTCCCGCGCCTACGTCTCCGCGTTCGGCTTCAAGGGCCCGGACCAGCAGAAGCCGGCCGGCGTGCTCTCCGGCGGTGAGCGCAACCGCCTCAACCTCGCGCTCACCCTCAAGCAGGGCGGCAACCTGCTGCTCCTCGACGAGCCCACCAACGACCTCGACGTCGAGACCCTGTCCTCCCTGGAGAACGCGCTCCTCGACTTCCCCGGCTGCGCCGTGGTCGTCTCCCACGACCGCTGGTTCCTCGACCGGGTCGCCACGCACATCCTGGCGTACGAGGGCGACTCCAAGTGGTTCTGGTTCGAGGGCAACTTCGAGTCGTACGAGAAGAACAAGGTCGAGCGGCTCGGCCCGGACGCGACCCGTCCGCACCGCGCCACCCACAAGAAGCTGACCCGGGGCTGACGGTCCCATGGCGAGGCACATCTACAGCTGCCCCCTGCGCTGGTCGGACATGGACGCCTTCGGGCACGTCAACAACGTCGTCTTCCTGCGGTACCTGGAAGAGGCGCGGATCGACTTCATGTTCCGCCTGGCGCCGGGGAACGGCTCCCCGTCGTTCTCCGGCGGGTCCGTCGTGGCCCGGCACGAGATCGACTACGTGCGGCCGCTGGTCCACCGGCACGAGCCGGTGACCGTCGAGTCGTGGGTCACGAAGATAGGCGCGGCGTCGCTGACGATCGCGTACGAGATCAAGGACCCCGACACCGTGTACGTACGGGCGTCCACGGTCGTCGTGCCCTTCGACCTGGAGGCGCAGCGGCCCCGGCGGATCAGCGCCGAGGAGCGCGCCTTCCTGGAGGAGTACGTGGACGACGGGATGACCGCCGCCGCATGACCGTCCTCGCGCCGCTGCACTTCGCCGACGCCCGGGAGGCGGCGGCCCTCGCCGCCTTCCTCGCCCGGCTCGTCCACTACGACCGGGCCGCCGCCGTCCGCCTCCAGGCGGGCGGCGGGGCGCTGGCCGTCTTCGGACGGCCGCCGTCGTTCGAGGTGCTCGCGATCCGCACGGCCCGGCTCGTCGACGCCGTGGACCTCGACGTCACCGTCTCCGCCGGCGAACTCCTCGACGGCATCGAGGAGACGGCGGGCAAGGCGGTCGTTCCCGACGCCGTGACCGGGCCGCCCTGGGCGGGCGTGCTGCCGCCGCGCTCCGGCTGGCGGCCGGTCGAGGGCCTCCCCGGCGCCGCCGAGATGCGGGGCGCGGTCGCGGCGGCCGTCGCCGAGTTCCGCGCCCGGGACGAGGAACTGCCCGAGGAGCGGCGCACCCGCGCCGAGCGCGACCGGATCGGCCGCGAGATCTGGTCCAGGACCCTCGGCGCCACCGGACTGCCCCTGCGGGCCGTCCACGCCGCCCAGTCCCTCGGCTTCCTGCCGCCCGCCGGGGCGGAGGAGGGCCCGGTCGCGCTGTTCGCCTCGGGCCCCTGGCTGCGCCTGCGCACCCCGTACGGCTCCGTCGCCCTGCGCACCGTGCCGATGGCCCTGCCGGTGGCGCCGGGGCGCTGACCGGCGGCCCCGGCTCCGGCCGGCAGGCCCGCACCGCCCCTGGCCCCGGGCCCTCGAAACCGGTACCGCCCCGGGCCCGCCCCTCGGTCCCTCAGCGCTCCGCGTCGTCCGGCCAGACCCCGATGTGGTCCTGCTCCAGCTCCAGGGCCACCCGGTGCTCCATCCCGAGCGCCTTGGTGTACTCCGCCGGGAGCTGGAGGCGGCCCGCGCGGTCGAGCATCGCGTACTCCCGGGCCACCAGCGACTCCTGTCCCTGGTCGTCGACCTCCGTGCGGCGCAGCACCTCCGAGGAGGTGCGGCCGTCGCGGATGGCGACCGTGCGGCGCACCTCGGAGGCGACCGCCTGGTCGTGGGTGACGATCACGATCGTCGTGCCCAGCTCCTCGTTGGCGCGGCGGAAGGCCGCGAAGACCTGCTCGCCGGTGGCGGAGTCCAGTTCGCCGGTCGGCTCGTCGGCGAGGAGCACGGCCGGGTTGTTGGCCAGGGCCACCGCGATGGCCACCCGTTGCTGCTGGCCGCCGGAGAGCTGGTGCGGCCGCCGGTCGCGGATCTCCGCGATGCCCAGCATCGCGAGCAGCTCCTCCGCCCGCTCCGTCTTCTGCCGCGCCTTCGACCGGCCCCGCAACTGCATGGGGAGCGCCACGTTCTGTGCGGCCGTCAGATAGGGGAACAGGTTGCGGGCGGTCTGCTGCCAGACGAAGCCGACGACCTCGCGCCGGTAGCGCAGCCGCGCCTTCCCGTCCATCGCGAGCAGGTCGCACCCCGCGACCCGCGCCGCGCCGGCGGTCGGCACGTCCAGGCCCGCCAGGATGTTCATCAGCGTCGACTTGCCGGAGCCCGACGCGCCGACCAGGGCCATCAGCTCGCCCTCCTTCACGAGGAGGTCGAGGCCCTGGAGCGCCTGCACCTCCACCCCGTCCGTGGTGAAGATGCGGACGAGCCGGTCGCAGGCGATGAGCGCGTCATGGCCGTACGAGGGCCGGTCGCGCCGCGCCGTCGCCCGCCGCTCCAGCTCTTCGAGGGTCGCGGCCCCGGCCGAACCGGCCTCCGCCGCCCCGGCTCCCGCCGCCCCGTCCCGGATCCCGGTCTCCGTCATCGTGCGTCTCCTGCCCTGAGTTCCTTGATCGAGCCCCTGCGCCCCGCCCACCAGGCCTGCCCGACCGCCGCGAGGGCCGTCAGGAGCACGACGGCGAGGGCCGGGACGAGCAGCGACCACGGGTCCGCCCGCAGCGGGGCGCCGTCGAGCCGGGCGAGGCCCGGGGCCGTCGCGAGCGCCAGCCGGAACAGGTCGATGCCCGGCGCGAGCAGCGGCACCGTCGCCCAGCCCACCAGCACGCCGCCCAGCGCCGCGAGGACCGCCTGCGGCAGCGCCTCCAGACCGAGCAGCCGCCGCCCCTGCTTCCTGGTCAGGCCCATCGTCCGCAGCCGGGCGAGCAGGGCGTTCCGCTCCGGAGCGCTCTGCGCGAGCGAGAGCAGCACGGCCACCACGGCGTAGCCGGCGCCCGCGCCGATCGCGCCCAGGTAGATCCGCTCGGCGCCCGTCTGGAGCGGCGAGTCCACGTACGTGGCCCGCTCCTCGCTCCGCAGCCTCACCACGAAGGCGTCCGACCGCTCCCGCACGGCGCCCCGCAGCGCGGCCCCGTCCACCGGTCCCGTGACGAGCAGCGCGGTGGCCGCCCGGCGGGTGAGGTCGGCGCCGTTGACGAGGAGGAAGTCCTCGCCGGGCAGGGCCGGGGTGGCCGGCCGGACGCCGACCACCTTCACCCTGAACGTCCCGGCCGCCGCCACGACCTCCATCGGCTCGCGGCCGAGCCGCTCGGCCACCGACGGCGAGGCGATCGCGGGCAGCACCCGGCCGGTGTCGCCCGTGGTGCCCTCCCCGCCCTTCCCCGTCGAGGCCAGCAGCTCCGCCGGGAACGCGCCGAAGCCGGTCCGCTCCGCAAGGCGGGCGTACGAGGCGGGGTCGACGCCCACGAGCGGCGCGCTCATCGCCCGGGCGGTGGTGCCCTCGTGGGACGGCAGGTCCACCCCGTACTCGATCTGCACCGGCGCCAGGTCCCGCACCCCCGCCGTGCCGCGCACGTCCTCGGCGAGGCCCGCCGGCAGCGGGGTCCACTCGGCCGAGCCGTCGATCCGGGCGTCCGCGCCGGTCGCCAGGAGCGCGGCCCGGTCGCGGGCGTCGGCGACGCCCGCGAGGACGGAGCCGCCGAAGGCCGCCGTGGTCAGCGCGAGGACGAGGGCGAGCAGCGGGAGCATGCCGGTCGAGGACGAGCGGCCGGCGCGGGCCAGTGCCAGCGGACCGACGGCCCCGCGCAGCCGCCGGGCCGGGCGGGCCAGCCACCGCAGCGGCAGCGGATAGACCCGTACGAGCACCATGGCGGCGATCAGGCCGACCAGGACGGGGGCGGCGCTCACCAGGTGGTCGCCGGAGTCGCCCGCGCCGCGCAGCCGCAGCGAGGCGACCGCGCCCACGGCCAGGACGAGCAGGGTGAGTTCGAGGACCGTGCGGCGCCGGGAGGGGCGCGCGGTCAGCAGGTCGTCGCGGCCGCCGTGCAGCCGGGGGCGCCGGTGCAGGACGACCGCCCGCAGCGGCAGGACGAGCATCGCGACCAGGGCGACGGCGGAGGCGGCGAGGAGGGAGGGGCCGAGGGGGATCCCGTCGGCCCCTCCCGGCCCTCCGCCGGGCGGGCGGACCGTCAGGACCGCGAGGCCCAGGGCGAGTGCGGCGGCGGGCACGGCGACCGCCGAGGTCTCGCCGAGCAGCCGAAGCCCGATGCCGGTGAGGGAGGCGCCCCGGGAGCGGAGCAGCGCGAGTTCGCCGTCGCGGCGGGCGGTGAAGAGGCCGCCGGTCATGGCGAGGACGACGGCCGCGACCGCGCCGATCCCGAAGACGGCGACGGCCACGACCGGGGCGATCGCGTCGCGCATCGAGCGGTACGCGTCGACGATCTCGTCGAGACCGGTGGTGAGGGCGCCGTTGCCGCCCATGGCCTCGCGCATCCTGACCAGGTCGGGGCCGCCGTCGGCGGAGGCGAGGGCGGCGGAGAGCCGGTCGGTGTCCCGTCCGGTGAGGTGGCCGGCCGTCGGCACGAACCGGAAGAAGACCTCCTTCTCGCCGACGGTGGCGAGCACCGAGGACGCCGAGGAGGGGGAGAGGAGGAGGGCCGCCTGCCAGTAGTACTTCACCTCCTCCTCGACCAGCGGGGCGAGCGCGGGGGTCCGCAGCAGCGGCTCCACCGCCCAGTAGGCGGTCTCGGGGCCGCGCGGCTCCACGACGCCGGTGACCGTGACGGCGAGCGGCTCACCGCTCAGGCTCGGCACGTGCACGACCGAGCCGGGCTTCAGGCGCAGGGCCTCGGCGGTCTTCGCGGTCACGACCGCCTCCGGACGGAGGGCGGTGCCCCCGGCGGGCCGGCCCTGCCGGAGCGTCGCGTGGCGGGTCAGGTCGGAGGGCGAGGAGAGCACGAACTGCGGGGAGAGCCCGTCGGGCCGGGGCAGCCAGGGGTCCAGCCCCTCGACCCGGTCGATCGTGCGGACGCCGTGGACGGCCTGCGCCGGGTCGGTCCGGATCGGGTCGGGCAGCAGGGCCCGCAGCGCTTCGCTCCGCTTCCGGAGGGCCGCGGAGGTCAGGTTCGCCCCGTACTCGGCCGCGGTGGTGACGGGCAGCGGCGCGTTCAGTTCGAGGACGCTGTCGCGGGGTGCGGCGGTCGCGACGTCGTGCCGGAGGCCCTCCGTCTCGTACCGGTCGACGGCCCGCGGCAGCGCCGCCGCGAGGTAGGCGGTGACCAGGACGAGCAGCGCGAGCGCCGCGGCGGCCCGGGGCGCGGTCCGCAACCGGGTCCGCACCCAGGGGGCCACGACGGGGGCGGGCCTGCCGGGCGGCGCGGGACGCCCGGTCCCGGAGGGGCGGCCGCGCCCGGAAGGCTCGTCGGGCCGGGAGGGCGGCATGTCGGGGGCCTTCCTGCGTACGTCGGGCTGGTGGGTGCCGCCCCCGCCTGGGGCGGCGGGCGTCTCGTCCGGGGCCCGGTCGAGGGGTCCGGGGGCGCCCGGCGTCGGCGTCTCGTCCGCGTCGGGGCCCCGGACCCCGTCCGGCGTCCCGTGCTCGTCCTGCGCCGGCATCAGCTCGCCCCCTGGTGGCGCAGGGTCACGACCGGGTCCGTGCGGCGCAGGGCGATCGTGGCGACGATGGCCAGGGGGAGCGCGGCGACCCCCGCGAGCAGCAGGGCGACCTGGCCGAGGGGCAGTTCGACCAGGACCGGCGGGACGGGCCGGGCGGCCTGGCCGGTGAGGACGACGAGCGGGACGACGGCCCGGGCCAGGACCGTGCCGAGCCCGGTGCCGACGAGCAGGCCGATGCCGATGAGCAGCCCCTGTTCGGCGGCGATCAGCCGGGCGAGCCGGCGCTGCGGCGTGCCGAGCGCCCGCAGCACCCCGAACTCGGCGGACCGCTCCCGCATCGCGCCGGCCGAGCCGACCGCGAAGCCGACGGCGGCGAGCGCGGCGGCGGCCGCGGCCACCGCCATCAGGGCCGCGTTGGGGCCCGCGCCGAGCGGGTCGCCGAGGAGTTCGGCGGCGATCTCGTCGCGCACGAGGACCTGGGTCGGGTCCGCGTCGGGGCGGGCCCGCAGGGCGGTGGCGACCTCGGCCGTCCTCCCCGGGGCGGTGGTCAGCCACCACTCGGTGGCCGGCACGGACAGGGTCCCGTCGCCGGACCCGGCCAGGTACCGGTTGACGGTGACCAGGTCGAGGAGGAGCGCGCCGCCGTCCGCCGGGGCGGTCGCCGACGCGCCGGCGGAGGCCGTGGGGGCGGCCGGACCGGTGGTCGGCAGCTCCTCGACCACCCGGTCGACGACGACGCGGACCCGCCGGCCGTCGAGGGTGACCTCGACGGTGTCGCCCGGCTCGGCGCCGGTCGCCGTCATGAAGGCCCCGGTGGCCACGGCCGGCAGCCGCTCGGGCGGCTTCGGCGCGGGGGCCGCCATCCGCAGGGCGTACTCCTCCGGCGCCGCGCGGAGGTTGCCGGCCTCGGCGCCCCGCACCCCGAACGAGACGGAGTACGGCGCGGATCCGCCGGGCCCGGCCGGGCCGGGGTTGCCGCCCGCGTTGCCGCCCTTCCGTCCCGCGCCGCTCTCGGTCTGCTCGACGCCGGACGACCAGCCGCCGAGGACCTTCGCGGGGGAGAGCGTCCGCGTGCCGCCGTCCGCCCCGGTGGTGGCGAGGCCCTCGACGCGGACGGTGCGGGTGTGGTGCGGGCCCGTGGCGATCACGCCGTCGAACTCCAGGCCGGTGAGGGTGAGCAGGCCGCCGGAGCCGCGGCCCGCGTCGCCGCCGGGCGCGGCGGTGAGGGCGCCGAGGTCCAGGGCCAGCCGGTGGACGCGGTCGTCGGAGGGCAGCGTGCCCAGGGTCTGCCGGTACGGGACGCCGCTCGGGTCCTCCAGGACGGCCGTGACCCGGGAGGCCCCGCTGCCCTCCGGCGCGGCGGCCCGCAGGTCCACGGCGAGCGTCCGGGTCCCGGCGGGCAGCGCGAGCCCGGGGCGGGGGCCGGCCGCCGGGGCCAGCGGGGCGAGCAGGGCCGGGGCCGTGGTCCCGGCGAGGTCGGGGCGCAGCAGCAGACCGCCCGCGGCGTCGCGGGTGTCGACGGCGAGGACGGTGGCGTTCCGGCCGGAGACGTCCATGGTGGTGCGGTGCACGGGCGCCACGGCCGCGACGCCCGGCACGGCGGCGAGCCGCTCGGTCTGCGTGGGCTCGCCGGGCCCGGGGCTCAGGACGCGGACGTCCGTCCCGGTCCTGAAGTCGGCCTGGTCGCGCTGCGAACGCTCCCACGAGCCGCTCTGCCCGATGGCCAGCATGCCCATCGCCACGGCCAGGACGAGCAGGAGGACGGGGCCCGCGCCCCGCAGCGGCCGGCGGCTGAACTGCCAGCCGGCGAGGGCGGCGGACAGTCCGCGCCCGCCGGCCGCACGCCGCTCGGCCAGCTTGGCGGCGGGCGGCAGCAGCCGCAGCGTCAGGACGGTCCCGGCGAGCAGGGCGAGGGCGGGCGCGGCGACGAGCACCGGGTCGATCGAGCCCCCGCCGCCCCCGTCCGCGCCGAGGGTGCCGCCCGCGGCGGCGGGCCGCTGGAGCTGCCAGTACGCGACGGCGGCGACGGCGAGCAGCCCGAGGTCCGCCCCGGCCCGCACCGGGCCCGGCAGCGAGGCCGAGCGGGCCTTGCGCAGCGAGACGGCCGCGCCGTCCCCGGCGGCGAGTGCGGGCGCCACGACGGCCGCCGCGCAGCACAGCGCCACCACGGCGGCGACCAGCCACACCTGGAGCGAGGGCGAGGTGTCGAGCCGGACCCCGAGCGAGGAGAGCGCGGACCGCTCGGCGAAGAGCCCGGTCAGCGGGCCGGACAGGAGCGGGGCGGCGAGCGCCGCCGGCAGGGCGAGCAGCAGCGCCTCGGCGGCGGCGAGCCCGGCGATCCGGCGCCGCGAGCCGCCGCGCGCCCGCAGCAGGGCCGTCTCGCCGGAGCGCTCGGTGCTGAGCAGCCGGGCGACGAGCAGCAGCGCGTACGCGGCGAGCAGCACGAGCTGCACGGCGACGATCAGCAGGGTGGAGCGGGAGACGAGCAGGGCCCGCCCGGTCCGGTCCAGGACGGCGGGCAGCGCGGTGGTCGCCGAGACCGTCGCGCCGAACGCGGTCCGGTTCTCGGCCAGGGCCTTCGGGCCCTCGGTCGCGGCGGCGCGCAGGGCGTCCATCCGGTCCGTGGTGAAGCCGGTGAAGTCGGCGGTGCCGAGCCAGGAGGTGTCGCCGTGGCTCAGCGCCCCGGAGGCGAGGACGGCCGGGTCGGCGAGCAGCGGCCCGTACGTCGTGAACGCGACCGTCCGCACGCCCCGGCCGCCGGCCTGGTCGAGCTGCCAGTACAGGTCGGAGGTGTCCACGGGCCGGTAGACGCCGGTGATCCGGGCCTTCACCCTCCGGTCGGTGAGCCGGTCGGTGAGGTCGAGGACGGTGCCGGGGCCGACCTTGAGGCGCCGGGCCGCCTCCTCGGGCAGCGCGGTCTCGACCGTGCCGCCGGGCCGGGCGGCCGTGGGCCAGGAGCCCCGGGCGAGGGAGAGCCGCGAGCGGTCGAGCGCGGCGAAGTGGGTGAGGTCGGGTTCGCCCTCGCGGGCGGCGGCGGACTGGAGGCTACGGGGCAGCGCGTACGGCCCCGAGCGTTCGAGCCGTCGCACGGTCACCGGCAGCCCGTCGAAGGACCTCCGCATCCCGTCGCGCACGGCGGCGTCGGCTCCGGCCCGCTTCTCGGCGGGCACCTGGCCGCCGACCAGGAGCGAGGCGGCGGCCGCGGACCGGCCGCGCAGACCCGCCTGGAGCGCGGCGTCCCCGATCGCGCCGGAGAGGGCGGCGAGGGTGGCGAGGACCGAGGTGGTCAGGAGCACGGAGAGCAGCGCGGCGGCGAGCAGCAGCCGGTGCGCCCTGACACGCAGAAATACGAACCCCGTCACCCGTCCCCCTGGCCGCCCTGATCACGGTGCGCGCGTCGAACGCTCTTCGAACGCCACCGGAACTTCTTCCGGATGCTTTCAGAGGGCACGCACGGCTGGAAACCGCTTGCGGGGCCACCTTGATCCGATCGTGACCGTTATCCGGTGTTCCGGCTCCGGAATGCGCCCTTCCGTGCGGCGGGGTTGCCCGGACGCACCCGCGGACGTGCCCGAACGGACACGGGGCGCCTCCGGCGGCGTGGTCAGCCGGCCGTGTTCACCATCGAGGCGGCGGCGTAGGTGAAGTACCGCCAGAGCTCCGCCTCGTACTCGGGCGCGAGGCCGAGCTCGTCCAGGGCGGCCCGCATGTGGCGGAGCCAGGCGTCGTGGGCCGCCCGGTCGACGACGAACGGGGCGTGGCGCATCCGGAGGCGGGGGTGGCCCCGGCGGTCGCTGTAGGTGCGGGGCCCGCCCCAGTACTGGATCAGGAAGAGGGCGAAGCGCTCCTCGGCGGGGCCGAGGTCCTCCTCGGGGTACATCGGGCGCAGCAGCGGGTCTTCCGCGACGCCCTCGTAGAAGCGGTGGACGAGACGGCGGAACGTCTCCTCGCCGCCGACCTGCTCGTAGAAGGTCTGCTCCTGTGCCGTTTCCCCGGGAATCTCGCTCACCGCTCCATCGTCTCAGATGCCCCGGCCGAGGACCGGAGGTCTAGGACCCCCGGTCCCGGCCCCGGCCCCCGGTCGTCGCGGGGTCAGCCCAGGCGGATCGTGATCGTGGTCCAGGCGCCGACGTGCACCCGGTCGCCGTCCTGGAGCTGGACGGGGACGTAGGGCTGGATCGGCTCCTCGCCGCCGTTGATCGTGGTGCCGTTGGTGGAGTTCTGGTCCACCACCGCCCACGAGCCGTCCGGCTGCTGCACCAGGACCGCGTGCTGGTGCGAGACGCCCGGGTCCTCCGGCGGCACCGACAGGTCGATGTCGGGGGACTCGCCGGTGGAGTGCCGGCGGCGGCCGATGGAGACCTGGTTGCCCTGGAGCGGCAGGTGCTTGTCCGGGGAGTACGCGGGCAGGTTCAGGCCCGTGGCCTCCGGGCCGCTGCGCTGCATCATCGCCATGAAGTACGCGCGGTCCGGGCCGATGACCGCGCTCCAGCTCCGGTGCGCCTGCGGCTGCTGGAACTGCTGCGGCGGCGCCTGGTGCTGCTGGGGGGCCTGGTGCTGCTGCGGCGGGGGCCCCTGGTGCACGGGAGGCTGCGGCGGGCCCTGGTGGTGCTGGGGCGCCTGGTGAGGCGGTGCCTGCGGTGCCTGGTGCTGCTGCGGGGGCGCCTGCGGCGGCTGGTGCTGCGACGGCGGCGGCAGGAGCCAGTCGTCGTCCGCGTGCGGCTGCGGCGGCGCGGGCGGCGCCGGGGCCTGGGCGGGCGCCTGGAGGTACGGGGGCGGCTCCGGCTGCCGGTGCTGCTGGGGCGCCTGGGGCTGCTGGGGCGCCTGCGGGCGCTGCGGCGGTGCCTGGTGGTGGGTGGGCTCGGCGCCGAGCGGCTCCGCCGGCCGGTTCACCTGCGAGGGCCGCGAGCCCTGGTAGCCGAACGGGTCCTGCTGCTGCGGGGGCCCCGGCGGCGGGGTCTGGAAGCCCGGCGGCAGGTTCAGGCCGGGCGGCGGTCCGGGCTGGCGCGGCGGGATGTTGGAGGGGGCCACCGGCGTGTACGAGGTGGCCGTGTTCGTGAGGAAGTTCCAGCGGCACTCCTCGCAGAACGGCGCCATGTGCTCACGCGGCGTCCGGCACTGCGGGCACAGCTCCGCCTGGGCCGTGGCGTTCGGGTCGCCGCCGGGGCCGAAGCCGCCGGGAGCGGCGGGCGGGGGACCCGCCGGAGGCCGGCCGGGACCGGGACCGTGGTCACCGGGGCCGCCGGGGCCCGGACCGTGGTCGCCGGGGCCGGGATATCCGTACGCGGGGGGCGGCGGCGGGGGAGGCGGCGGTACGGCACCCGTCGGCGCACCCGCCCCGGCCATGCGATGGCCGCAGACCTCGCACCAGTCGTCGGAGACCGACTGGTGTCCGTTCGGGCAGGTCGGCATGTCGGTGCTTCCCCCTCTCGTCGTCCGGCCCGGCGGCCGGGCTACCTCTTGACGCGAACGGTCTTCGTGGAGCGGGTCTCGAGTGTCATCTCGTCCGCTTCGGCGACCTTCGCCTTCAAACGCACAGTACCCGCCACCGCGTCGACCACGTCGACCACCTTCGAAAGCAGTTTCGCCGTATCCGCGTTGCCGGAGGCCGCCGCGAGCTGCACGGCACGGCCCAGTTTGGCCGTCGCGCCGTCCTGATCGCCCGATTTGCGGGCATCCAGTCCCTGCTTGATGGCGTCCGCCAGCTCGGCCTGGCCCGTGTAGTGCGCCACCTGCGGGTTGATCGACGTCGACATGGCCAGGTCGTCCGTCCACACCGCCCGTACCAGTCCTTGAGACAGCGGGCGGGCGTCGCCGCCCGCCGGGTCCGGGGCGATCAGGGAGACCCGGGCCGCCAGCATCTCCTGGCCGACCGCGGCCCGCGGCACCCGCACGCTCACGTGGTAGTCGCGGGACTCGTCGCCCCACGAGCCCGTCGGGTAGTCCCCGGCGCGCGGCCCCGCCTCCGTGCGCCGCCCGGTGAGGTCCTCGACGGTCGGCGCCACCTGCTTCACGAACGCGATCTCCACCCCGACCGGGGTCCACAGGCGCAGCGCGACGTCCGCCACGCCCTTGCCCATCGCCTGCTCCATCATCGCCGTGAAGTCGGCCGCGAGGCCGGCCGGGTCGGCGACGATGTCGGCGGTGCCGAGGAGCGCCGAGGCGATCCCGGTGACCTCCTTGACCTCCCAGTCGGTGCCGACCCCGCGCGCGTCGCAGGTGAAGCGGCCCGCGCAGGCGTCGAGCGCGGCCCGCAGCTCCTCCGGGGACTCGTGCTCGTTGCGCCCGTCGGTGAGCAGGATGCCGTGCCGGATGGTGAGGTCGGCGGAGGAGAGCAGCCGGTCCGCGAGCCGCAGCCAGGTGCCGATCGCGGTGCCGCCGCTCGCGGAGAGCCGGCGCAGCGCCTCCTTGGCCTCGGCCCGGGTGCGGGCGTCGGCGACGGCGAGCCCTCCGTTCCCCGGGTAGACCTCCTTGGCCACGTGCGTGCCGGCGACGACGGCGAAGGAGGTGCCGTCGCGCAGGGTGTCGACGGCGGCGGCGGTCGCCTCCCGCGCCCCGCGCATCTTGGTGGCCGGGTAGTCCATCGAACCGGAGCAGTCGACCATGATCACGACACCGGCCGAGCCGTGGGCGCCCGTGCCGACGGTGCCGCCGCCGGTCGAGGTGACGGTGACGATCGCGCTGACGTCCCTGCCGCCCTCCGGCAGGAACTCGTTCTGGTACACGTCCACCGAGAACTGGGGCACGGTCGACTTGGAGAAGTTCGCCATCTGTTCGGCTCCTCGGACAACGGCGGTGGGCTGGAAGGACGGGACCGGCGGCCGCTCAGGCGGGTCCCGCCCCCTGGGGAGGGACGGCGAACGGGACGAGCGCGACCGTGACGTTGTCGTGGCCCCCGCCGTCCAGGGCGTGCCCGACCAGGACCCGGGCACCGTGCAGCGGGCGGTCCGCCGCGTCGGCCGGGACGACCCGGGCCATGTCCTCGGGGCCCTCCGCGTAGTTCCACAGGCCGTCCGTGCAGACCACCACCACGCCGGAGCGGTCCGGCTTGAACGCGGCCGTGTGCGGGTCCAGTTCGTACGCGTCGGCGCCGAGCCAGCCGGTGATCGCGTGGGCGCGCTCGTCCGCGTACGCCTCGGCCTCGTTCATCAGGCCCGCCGCGACCATCTGCGCTGCCCACGAGTCGTCCTCGGTGAGCCGGGCGGCCGGGGCGGCGCGGTCGTCCGGCACCCAGTAGGCGCGGCTGTCGCCGACCCAGCCCACGACGAGCAGGCCGTCCGCGACGACGGAGCCGACGATGGTGCACGCGGGCGCGTTGCGCGGGGGTTCGCCGTCCGCCGCCTTCTCCGCGAGGGAGTTCACGGCCCGGGAGGCGGCGACGATCGCCTCGTGCATGGCCTGCTGCGGGTGCGTGCCCCGGGGCAGCGCGGCGAGCAGCGCGGCGCCGGCCGCCTCCGCGGCGGCGGCGGAGGCCTCGTCGGGCCGGGTCGCCGAGGAGACGCCGTCGCAGACGACGGCGAGGGTGGCGGGGGAGCCGTCGGCCAGGGTGGTCGAGGAGACGGCGAACGCGTCCTCGTTGCGGTGGTGGCGCAGCCCCCGGTCGCTGACGGCGGCCACGCCGCCGAGCTCCCGCTCCATGTGGTCGCGCTCGCGGGGTTGCGCGTGCCCGCAGTTCTCGCAGTACCCGTCGGTGTCCACCCGCCCGGCCCGACAGGCCACGCAGAGCACGGGACCGTGCGCCGCCTCCGCCGGTGCCTGCCGTACCGGGGCCGGGTCCGGGGCCGGTGCCTGCGCGGCGGCGGGGGCCGGTACCGGATCGTCGACCCGTACGGCCGCCCGGGGATCGGGCGCCGCCAGCTCGAAGTCACCGGTGGGGGCGGCGGTCGGCAGGTCGTGGCCGCCCGAGTCGGTGCCCGGCAGGTCACCGGGGTGCTGGGTCATGGTCGAGAGCGAACCGGGTTCGCGCGGCGGCGCGTCCGGCCAGTTCACGGGGGTGCCGATCGCCACGGTCGGGCGGTCGGGACCGTCCCCGGCGGCCGGGACGGCCGACAGGTCGTAACCGCACGCCCCGCAGAACCGGTCACCCGAGTCCAGCGGCTCCGCGCAGCCCGGGCAGGCGGCGAGTCCGTGCGACGGCTTCGGCTTCTGGGACATCCTCACACCCACGTCCGGGGGCGGAAGCGGTTGGCCCGCTCCACCAGTTCGATCCTTTCCCCGCCCTGCTGGGCGAGCCGGGCCAGCACCCGGTACGAGCGTTCGAGGCCGAAGCGCAGTCCGCGCTCGTCCAGTTCGCTCCCGAGCAGCAGCGCGCCGCCGCCCGGTGCCGCACCGGGACTCCCGGAGAGTACCCAGTCGAGGGCCGTTCCGAGGACCTCCGTCGACAACCGCTCCCGGCGCACCGCGTCCAGACCGAAGCCCCGGAGCGCCGAGACCTGCGCCGCGGCGGCCGTCAGGTCGGCGCCGAGCGGCTCGGACGGCGGGCGCCGCCGCAGCCGCGCCCGCACGGCCGCGACCCGGGCCGCCGTGTAGTGGATCGACGCCTCCGGCACGGACTCCAGCGTCCGTACGGCCCCGGCGCGGTCGCCCGCCGCGAGCCGCACCCGGGCGAGGCCGAAGGCCGCGCTGACGAAACCGGGGTCGGTCGCCCACACCAGGCGGTAGTACTCGGCGGCGTTGTCGAGCTGGCCGAGGACCTCGGCGCAGATCCCCAGGGCCAGCTTCGGCGCCGGCTCGCCCGGGAAGGCGTCGTACACCGCGTCGAAGGCGAGCGCCGCGTGCTCGTGGTCCCCGGTCACCAGCGACGTGACGCCCCGGTACCAGACGACCCGCCAGTCGTCCGGGTCCCGCTCCTCCAGACCGGCGAGCGTCCGGGCGGCGGCCGGCAGGTCGCGCAGCTCCAGCTGGGCCCGCAGCGTGCGGAGCCGCAGTTCGACGGAGGGCGCGGGCGCGGCCTGGAGCGCCCCGAGCAGTTCGCCCGGCGCGGCGGCCGCCAGACCCGCGAGGAAACCGGCGTTGGGGTCGGCCGGGGAGACGTGCGGCACGGGCAGCGCGAGCGCGGTGGCGGGCGTGTCGAGCGGCGCGAGCAGCCCCCCGAGCCCGGCCCCCGGCGGAACCACGGCTCCGGCCCCCGCCCCCGGCGGAACCACGGCTCCGGCTCCGGCTCCGGCACCGGCTCTCGGTGAAACCACGGCACCGGCGGTCCCCGGCCCCGGACGCGCCTTCCGGCCGCCCCGGACCCGCTGGGCCCGCCGGGCCCCCAACAGGGACACGTCGTCCGTCAGTTCGGCGAACAGCTCCGTGTCCGTGACCCGCACCTCCGTGCCGAACAGCGTCGAGAGCGCCGGCCGGGGCCGCCCCGACTGGAGCGCCACCACCTCCCGCAGCACGCCCGTCAACTGCTCGGCCATCTCCTGCGCGGAGGCGAACCGGCGCGCCGGGTCCGGGTCGGTGGCGCGGACCAGGAAGCGGTAGAACGACTCGTACGTCCGGAAGACCGCGATGTTCCCCGGGTCCGGCAGCGAGTCCACGAAGACGTTCGTGTAGCCCTGGAAGTCGAAGGTCATCACGGCGAGCGTGCGCGCCACCGTGTACAGGTCGCTCGCCACCGAGGGGCCGACCTCGGCCACCTCCGGCGCCTGGTAGCCGATGGTGCCGTAGATCGCCGACTCGTCGTCGTCCATCCGCCGGACCGCGCCCATGTCGATGAGCTTGAGCTGGTCCTCGGTCTGTATGGCGTTGTCGACCTTGAAGTCGCAGTACAGCAGGTTCCGGCTGTGCAGGTGCCCGAGCGCCTCCAGGGCTTCGATCCCGTACGCGCAGGCCTGCTCCACCGGCAGCGGGTCGCGCCGTCCGTCCGGCGTCCGGCGCCCGTTGGCGATCTCCTTGAGCGACTTGCCGCCGACGTACTCCATGACGATGTAGCCGTCCAGGGAGCCGGTCCGCTGGTCGAGGTGCTCGACGAAGTTGTAGATCCGGACGATGTTGGAGTGCTCGATCTCGGCGAGGAAGCGGCGCTCGGAGATCGCCGCCGCCATGGCGTCCTGGTCGCCGGTGTCGAGCAGGCCCTTGAGGACGACCCACCGGTCCGAGACGGCCCGGTCGACGGCCAGGTACACCCAGCCGAGACCGCCGTGCGCGAGACAGCCCGCCACCTCGTACTGGCCGTGGACGATGTCCCCGGAACGCAGCTTCGGCACGAAGGAGTACGGGTGCCCGCAGCTGGTGCAGAAGCCCTCCGTGCGGCCCGGCCGTTCGCCCCGCGCCCGGCCCACCGGGGCCCCGCAGTCGGAGCGGGAGCAGAACCGCTTCCGCTCGGGGACCTCGGGGTTCTCCATCACCGCGCCCCGCGGGTCGGGGCGCGGCACCTCCGGGATCGTGACCAGGCCCGCGCCGAGCCGGTTCCGGGCGGACTGCCCGGTCGACGAGCCGGAGCTGCGCACCGACACCGAACGGCCCGTGGAGCTCCCCGAGAGCGAGCGCGACAGGCGCCCCGAGACCGACCGGCGCGAGGTCGAGGAGCGGGACGAGGCGCGCGAGGAGGCCCGCGAACCGCTCCGCGAGGAGGCGGAGTCCGGCCCGCCGGTCCCCGTCCCCGTGCGGGAGGACCGGCCGGGCACGGCCACCCCGGTCGGCGTCGAGCCGATCAGCCCGCCGGGCGCCACGACCGGCGCGAGCCCGCAGGTGTCGCAGTACAGCTCGCCGCCGCCCATGTCCTCGTACGAGCCCTCGCACGAAGGGCGCTGGCAGTTCCCCGCGCCCGTCTCCCCGCTCACCACTGTCGTCCTCCCGTGCCTTCCGCGTTCCCCGCGTCCTCGGGCCCGGAGAGCACCTCCGCCACCGCCCGCTGGTAGCGCAGCACCGCCTGCTCCGCGACCCGCAGGTCGCAGGGCGCGCTCCACAGCATCCGCCGGGCCGCGTCGTACCGCTCGACCAGGAGCGGGTCCTCCACCGCGCCGAGCCGCGCCGCCTTCGCCTTGTACGCGTCGAGGCGGCCGCGCAGTTCCGCCCGGACCGCGAGCGGCGCGGTGACCGCCGTCAACGACTCGCGGGCCCGCAGCAGTTCCTCCTCCGCCTCCCGCTCCAGGGAGTCCAGGAGCGGGGACAGCCGGTGCCACCGGGCGTGCCTGCGGTACTCGGCGGCGGCCACGAGCCGCTCCTGGAGCGCCGTCGGCGGACCGCTGACGGCCGGCACCTCGGAGGCCGCGATCTTCGCGAGCACCTCGCCGCGCGCGGCCCGCGCCTCGGCGAGCGTCCGGTCCGCCCGCGACAGCACGTCCCGCAGGCGCAGCAGCCGGTCCTCGGAGTCCTGCCGGACCGCGAGGACGGCCTCGATCTCGCGCCGCACGTCCTCCAGGGCCAGGGCGGCCCGGTCGTACCGCGCGGTGTCCGGGCGGCCCCCGCCGGGCGCCGAACTCCCCGCCGCCGGACGCCAGAAGGCCAGCGGGTCCGTGACCACCTGGGAGCGCAGCAGGCCCAGCTCGGCCGTGATCTCCTCCAGCTCGTCCCCGGCCGGGTGCTCGCCCGGCCGCACGCCCACCGAGTGCGCGAGGGACCGCGTCCGGCCCAGCTCGGCGGCGAGCAGGTCTATCCGGGCGGGCAGCGCCGACCAGACGGCGTCGGCGGTGACGACCAGGTCGAGAGAAGAGGCGTACAGCTCGTTCATCCGCCGCACCAGGCCCTCCAGGGTGAAGCGCTCGGACAGCAGCGCCTCCTCGCCCGCGCCGCCCGGGACGAGGACGCTCTCGCCGCGCAGCCGGTCGGTCAGCTCCACCAGCTCCTCCCGGCCGGGCCAGCGGCGCCGCGCGCGCACCTCACGGGCCTCCCGCAGGGCGTCGGTGTACACGTCGAAGCAGGTCCAGAGCAGGGTGATGGTCCGCTCGGCCGCCGCCCAGCGCTCCCGGGTCGTGCCGGTCAGCCCGGCCCCTTCGAGCAGCCTGCGGCCCGCGTGGTCCTGGAGCGCGAGCAGCGAGTCCTCGACAGCCTTGTGCTCGGCGCCGAGCCGCGCCAGCGCACGGTCCACCTCGTCCCGGTCCATCACCGGCCCAGGGGGTCCCGCGACGCCCATCGGTCACCTCTTCCGCCATGTGTACAAGGACTCTCGGTGTGCAGGGGCCGCACGCGGCGGCTACTTGTACAGGGGAGCGGGCGGCCCGGGTATCCCGGGCAGGTCCTTCTCCAGCCACTGCCGGTACGCCGCCTGCCAGGGCCCCTGCCGGTACCCCACCAGGACGTGGTTGACCCGGCGCACCAGGTCGTCGTGGCCCAGCCTGGCCGCCACCCCGTAGTACTCCTTCGTGAACGGCTTCCCCTTCAGCTCGACCGCCGGGTCCTGGGCGGCCTGGCCGGCCGCGAGGGCGTTGTCGGTGACGACGGCGTCCACCTCGCCGAGCTGGAGCCTGGCCAGGCAGTCCAGCTGGTTGGGGACGGTCAGCAGGTCCGCGTCGTCCTTGGTGCCGTCGCCCTCGTCCTTGAAGACGGCGCCGAAGGAGTTCTCCTCCAGGGCCTCGTGGGCCGTGGAGCCCTCGGCGGTGCAGACCCGCTTGCCGCGCAGCGAGGAGTCGTAGCCGGTGATGTCGGAGCGCTTGGGCGCCAGGACCTGCTGCCCGGCCTGGAAGTAGGCGGTGGAGAAGGCGACCTGCTCGATCCGCTTGCAGTTGATCGTCATGGTGCGCACGACGAGGTCGACCTTGCCGCCGTCCAGGGCGGCGATCCGCTGGTTGGTGGGGATCGCCCGGAAGATGACGGCGTCCTCGTCGCCGAGGAGGTCCTTGGCGATCGCCCGGGCGAGGGCGATGTCGAACCCCTCCAGGACGCCCTTCTCCGGATTCCGGTAGCCCCAGCGGTAGCTGGACTGGTCGACGCCGACGATCAGCTTCCCGCGCTCCTTGACCGCCCGGACCGACGGGCCGTCCTCCGTGGAGGGGGTGAGGGAGGCCTCCGGGTTCCGGCAGGTGTCCGCCTTGACCTGGACGCCGACCCCCGTGCCGCTGTTCGCGCCGGCACCGACGTCACCGGCCGTCCCGGGCGCCGCTGCGTCGCTCCCCTCCCGGGCGAGCGGGAGCAGGGTGAGCGAGGCGGTGAGCCCGCAGGCCACGGCCATGGCCGCCACTCCGCCCCAGCCGCGCAGCCGCCGCGCCGCCCGCCGCACCAGCGGCTCCGTGTCCTCGGACATCCCTCCCCCTCTCACCGGTACTCCGACAGTCTGCGGTTGACGCCGAGCACGGCGCCCGCCGCCCCCAGGATCCCCAGGAGCGCCGCGCCCGGGGGCAGCGCCGTCAGCGCGTCCCGGGCGTCCCCGGCGGAGCGGGTGAACTCGGCCTGCTCGTGCCCGAGGGCCCGCTCCAGGGCCGCGTCGACCTGGTCGAAGGACTGCCCGGTTGACCCCTTCGCGCCGACGATCCGGTCGAGGGCGCCCTCGTAGTCGCCCGCGTCGTCCTTCGCGCGCGCGTCCCCGTGGCGCCGCTGCCACTCGCCCGCGCGGGCGGCGGACTCGTCGACCGGGCCCCGGCCGGCCTCGTCGTCGGCGAGCTTCCGCGCCGAGGCGAGCGCCTTCGTCAGGGCGTCCATGCTCGCCGCGTACTCGGCCTCGTACTTGTCGTTCTTGCCGTCCTCGGTGAGGACGGCGCCCCGGGCGACCAGGGTCAGGTTCTCGTTGGCGCGGGCGGTGAGCGAGCTGATCCGGGCCGTGTTGAGGACCTGGAGGGACTCCTGCCCGTGCGCCCGCGCGTCCTCCAGGCCGGACCGGGCGACGGTGTGCGCGGCCAGGAGCCAGAGCAGGACGGCGCCCGCGGCGGCGGTCGCGGCGAGCAGTCCGTGGTTGAAGACCCGGTGGGTGCGGAGGTAGGTGCGGCGCTGGGCCCAGCCCAGGGCGGCGAGGGCGACCAGGCCGACCGCGAGCGACAGAAGGGGCCAGGCGCGGGCGGAGTCGTCGTCCCGGCGGAGCCGCTCCGTCTCCGCCGCGTACAGCCGCTCGGCGGCGGGCAGCAGGACGGTGGTCATCTGCTGGTTGGCGTACCGCAGATAGGCGCCGCCCAGCGGCAGGCCCTGCCGGTTGGCGGCCCGGGCGCGCTCCACGAGGCCCGTGTAGCGCGGCAGCTGCTCGCCGAGCGTGGTGATCTCGCGGGCCGCCTCCGGCGAACCGTCCGTGTGCGCCGCCGCCTTGACGAGGAGCCGGGAGGCGGTGGCGATGTCCTTCGCGTACCGCTCGCGCGATCCGGCCGGCTCCAGGGTGCCCGCGAGGAAGCCGCTGGCGGCGGTGGTGTCGGCGTCGGCGAGGGAGCGGTAGAGGGCGGCGGCGTCGGCGCTCAGCGGCTGGCTGCGGCCCACGACGTCGTCGGCGGCGGAGGTCCGGCCGGTGACCTCCAGGGCGGTGACGGCCCCGAACGCGACGACGAGCAGCGCCAGTACGGCCCCGAGGATCCTGAGCCGGCCCGGCTCGGTCGTCGCGGCCGTCCGCAGCAGCTCCCGCCCCACGGCCCAGGCCCCGCGCCCCGTGGGCGGCGCGGCGGGAGCCGTCGGCGGCACGGGCGCGGACGGCGTCCGGGCGGGCGACGGCTGGGCGGGCACGCCGGCCGGGCGCGCGGGCGCCGGGTCCGTGCTCCGCGCCGCCGGTCCGGCGGGCGGGTTCGGCGGTTGTGTCACGTGACCTCCCCCTCGGTCGCCGACGAGCCGGTCCGCCCCGGAGCGCCGGCTCCGGTGGAGGACCACCCGGCGAGCAGTATGGCCGCACGGGCCCTTCCGCACACCGGGATTGACTGGATCTTGTTCCTGCCGGCTCCTATCGTGCCCCATGCCTCCCACGTGTCCGCGGGAGAACCCCCTCACCTTGAATACGTCCCCGGTCGGGAATCGGTTCCGGTCCGGACGTCGCCCGAACAGGTGAACATGCGTGCGGGGCGCCCCCGCCGGACCGGCGAGGACGCCCCGCACCCGTACTCCCTCACGCCGCGTGCCCGCGCTCCCCTCACGCCCCGTAGTGCTCCCGCAGTCGCGCCGCGGCCGACGGGGCCGCCCGCCACGCGTCCAGGGCGAGGAGTCCCGCCCCGAGGACCGGCGGCGCCGTCACGAAGCCGACCGTCGCCTTCGGGGCCCGCTCCGCGAGGAGTTCGAGGATGCGTTTCTCCAGTTGCGGGTGGCGGGCGGCGAGCACGCTGCCGCCGAGCAGCACCGGCGCCGGCCCGTCGAGCAGCCCGAGCCGCCCGAGCGCCACCGACGACATGGCCACGACCTCCTCGGCCAGCCGGTGCACGAGCGACAGCGCGACCGGGTCGCCCGCCGCGCTCACCCGGAAGAGCACGGGCGCCAGTTCGTGCCGCCGCTCCATCGGGATCCGGCCCAGGTGCAGCGCCTCGATCAGCGCGTACATGGTCTCCAGGCCGAAGTGCGCGGGCAGCGCCCGCGACAGCTCGGTCGGCTCGCCGCGCCCGTCCTCGCCGCGCGCCGCGCACCACAGCGCCTCCTCGGCCAGGCCGCCCCCGCCGCCCCAGTCCCCGGAGAGCTTCCCGATCGCCGGGAAGCGGGCGGTCCGCCCGTCCGGGGTCATTCCGACGCAGTTGATCCCGGCCCCGCACACCACCGCCACGCCCCGGGGCTCGTCGACCCCGGCCCGCAGGACGGCGAAGGTGTCGTTGTGCACCCGGATCGACCGGCTCAGGTGCCGCGCGTGGAGGGCCCGTTCGAGCTCCAGCTCCTCCACGGGCAGGTCGGCGTTGGCGAGGCAGGCGGTGACGTGGGCGAACACCGGCGGGCGGTCCGCCGGGCCGCCGGCCGCCGCCCAGGCCCGCCCCACGATCTCCACGAGCCCGTCCACCGCCGTCGCCACCCCCACCAGCGGGGGCTGGAACCCGCCGCCGCGGGCCGCCCCGAGGACGGAGCCGTCCGGGGAGAGGACCGCGACGTCGGTCTTGCTGTTCCCCGCGTCGACCGCGAGGAGCGTTTCCGCCCCCGCCGCGGGGAAGGTCCCGTTCACGCCCACGCGAGGTGCTCCCGGTTGTGCGCGATCAGCCGGTCCGTGAGGCCGTCGGCGTACGCGTACTGCCCGATCAGCGGGTGCGCGAGCAGCGCCTTGAAGACCCGGTCCCGGCCGCCGCGCAGCGCCGCCTCCAGGGCCAGGTCCTCGTAGGCCGTCACGTTCGCGACCAGACCGGCGTACAGCGGGTCCACCGGCGCGACCGCCAGCGGCACCGCGCCCTCCGGGCCGACCGCCGCCTGCGTCTCGATCACGGCGTCGTCCGGCAGGAACGGCAGCGTGCCGTTGTTGTACGTGTTCACCACCTGGTACGGCGAACCGCCCCCGCCCAGGAGGGCCGCCGCCAGGTCCACGGCCGCCTCCGAGTAGAAGGCGCCGCCGCGCTTGGCGAGCAGGGCCGGCTTCTCGTCGAGCGCCGGGTCCCCGTACATCTCCAGGAGTTCCTTCTCCATCGCGGCGACCTCGGCGGCCCGCGAGGGCTTCTCGCCCAGCTCCCGCACCACCTCGTCGTGCGCGTAGAAGTAGCGCAGGTAGTACGAGGGGACGACGCCGAGCCGGTCCAGGACCGGGCGCGGCAGCCGCAGGTCGGCGGCGATCGCGTCGCCGTGCCCGGCGAGCAGCCGGGGCAGCACGTCCTCGCCCCCGGGGCCCCCGATCCGTACCGCCCGCTCCCAGGTCAGGTGGTTGAGCCCGACGTGGTCCAGGTGCACGTCGGAGGGGGCCACGTCCAGGAGCGCGGCGAACTTGCGCTGGAAGCCGATGGCCACGTTGCACAGGCCGACGGCCTTGTGCCCGGCCCGGAGCAGCGCCCGCGTCACGATGCCGACGGGGTTGGTGAAGTCGATGATCCAGGCGTCCGGGTTGGCGCGCCGGACCCGCTCCGCGATGTCCAGGACCACCGGGACCGTGCGCAGCGCCTTGGCGAGGCCGCCGGCGCCGGTGGTCTCCTGGCCGACGCAGCCGCACTCCAGCGGCCAGGTCTCGTCCTTCTCGCGGGCGGCCTGCCCGCCGACCCGGAGCTGGAGCAGGACGGCGTCGGCGCCCTCGACCCCGGCGTCCAGGTCGGAGGTGGTGGTGATCCGCCCCTCGTGCCCCTGCCTGGCGAAGATCCGCCGGGCGAGCCCGCCGACCAGGTCGAGCCGGTCGGCCGCCGGGTCGACGAGGACGAGTTCGGTGACGGGCAGGGTGTCGCGCAGCCGCGCGAACCCGTCGATCAGTTCGGGGGTGTAGGTGGAACCGCCCCCCACGACAGTGAGCTTCATGTGTGGTTCAGCCCTTCACTCCGGTCAGTGTGACTCCCTCGACGAACGCCTTCTGGGCGAAGAAGAAGACGAGGATCACGGGGGCCATGACCAGGACGGTCGCGGCCATGGTCAGGTTCCAGTCGGTGTGGTGCGCGCCCTTGAAGGACTCCAGGCCGTAGCTCAGGGTCCAGGCGCCGGGGTTCTCGGAGGCGTAGATCTGCGGTCCGAAGTAGTCGTTCCAGCAGAAGAAGAACTGGAAGAGGGCCACGGCGGCGATGCCCGGCCTGGCCATCGGGACCACGACCCTGAGCAGGGTGCGCAGTTCGCCGCACCCGTCGATCCGCGCCGCCTCCACGTACTCGTCGGGGATCGTGAGGAGGAACTGGCGCAGCAGGAAGACGGCGAAGGCGTCCCCGAACGCCAGCGGGACGATCAGCGGCCACAGGGTGCCGGAGAGGTCCATCTGCTTCGCCCAGAACAGGTACATGGGGATGATCACTACCTGCGGCGGCAGCATCATCATCGAGATGACGAGCAGCATCGACAGGCGCCGTCCCCGGAAGCGGAACTTGGCGAGGGCGTACGCGACGGGGACCGAGGACACCACGACGAGGACGGTGCCGAGCCCGGCGTACAGCAGGGAGTTGCGCCACCAGGTCAGGAAGCCCTCGGTCTCGAAGACCCGGACGTAGTTGTCCCAGTGCCAGGAGTTCGGCGTCAGGTCCCGGGTGAGCGCCTGCTGGTCGCTCATCAGGGAGGTCAGGAACACGAAGACGAACGGCAGGACGAAGAACAGGGCGGCGGCGACGCCGAGCGCGTGCACGGCGATCCAGTGCAGCAGCGCCTTGCGGCGGGCCCGCTTCCCCGCCGGGGTCGGGGCGGTGGCCGTGAGGGTCATGGTTCAGTCACCCGAGCCGATCAGGCCGCCGCGTCGGCGCATCAGGAGCGCGGTGAAGGCCATGGAGAGGAGGAAGAGCACCAGCGCGACCACGCAGGAGGCGCCGTAGTTGAACTGGCTGAAGCCGAGGCTGTGGACGAGCTGCGGCAGGGTGAGCGTGGAGTCGTCCGGGTAGCCGGGGACGAAGGTGACGCCGGAGCCGCCCATCACGCCCGAGGCGACCTTGGAGGCCACGATCGGCTGCGTGTAGTACTGCATCGCGCCGATGATCCCGGTGACCACCGCGAAGAGGACGATCGGCGAGATGGTGGGCAGCGTGATGTGGCGGAACCGCTGCCACGGCGAGGCGCCGTCCAGTTCGGCGGCCTCGTACTGCTCCTTCGGCACGTCGAGCAGCGCGGCCATGAAGATCACCATGAGGTCGCCGACGCCCCACACGGCGAGGATCGTGAGGGCCGGCTTGGACCAGGACGCGTCGTTGAACCAGGAGGGGGCGGGCAGGCCGGCCGCCTCCAGGAGCGCGTTGACCGGTCCGGTGCCGGGGTTGAGCAGGAAGACGAAGGCGAGCGTGGCGGCCACCGGCGGGGCCAGGTACGGCAGGTAGAAGAGGGTCCGGAAGATTCCGGTGCCCGTCTTGATCTTCGTGATCAGCAGGCCGACGCCGAGGCCGAGGACGACCCGGCAGGCGACCATGACGACGCAGAGCCAGAGGGTGTTGCGCAGGGCCGGCCAGAACTGCGGGAAGTCGGTGAAGACGTACGACCAGTTGCCGAGGCCCCGCCACTCGGGCGGGTTGAGGCCGTCGTACCGCATGAAGGAGAAGTAGACGGTGGAGACGAGCGGATAGACGAAGAAGACGCCGAATCCGATCAGCCAGGGCGACAGGAACGCCAGGGTGCGCAGCGCGTCGCGGCGGCGCCTGGACCGCAGGGTGTTCCGTCCCCCGGGGGAGGGGGCGGCCGGGGCGGCCGTCCCCTTCGCGGGCAGGGTGTCCGTGCTCATGGGCGGTGTCCGGCCGTCACTTCGCCGCGGCGATGTCGCGGTCGATCTGGGCCGCGGTGTCGGCGAGCCCCTTCTTCAGGTCGGTGACCTGACCCTTCTCGTACCGCTGGGAGAACTTCTGGAGGGTGTCCTGGTAGGCGGAGCCGTTGACCGCGCCGTCCGAGGTGGTGGAGGCGGGGTGCCGGGCGATGTCCAGGAAGGTCTTGAAGCGCGGGTCGAAGTTCAGCTTCGGGGACTTCAGCGCCTCCAGGGTGGAGGGCACGTTGCCGATGTCCTGGGCGAAGGCGACCACGGCGTCGGTGTCCGTGGTCATGTACTTCACCAGCTCCCAGGCCGCGTTCTGCTTCCGGCTCTGCGGCGCGATGCCCATGATCGTGCCGGAGAGGTAGCCCTTGCCGTACTCGGCCACCTCGTCGTCCGCGACCGGCAGCGGCGCGACGCCGATCTCGAAGCCGGGCTTCGCCGCCTCGGCGAACCTCAGCCGCCACTCGCCGTCGAGCTGCATGGCGACCTGGCCGGTGTGGAAGGGGTGCTCGGCGCCCCACTCGTCACCGAACGCGGTGCGGTACTTGTCGAGCTTCCGGAACCCGCCGAGGGCGTCCACCAGGGACTTCTGGTACGTCATCATCTCGGCGAACGCCGGATCCTTCGCGACGGTCGACTTCCCGTCCCGGTCGAAGTACCCGCCGTGCTTCCACTGCGACATGTAGTGCGAGACGACCGTCTCGTAGCCGAGGTAGGTCGGCATGAAGCCGAGCCGCTCGTACGAGTCGCCCTTGGGCTTCGTCAGCTTCCTGGCGACCTCGGTGAACTCGGACCAGGTCTTCGGCGGCGCCTCGGGGTCGAGTCCGGCCTGCCGGAAGGCGTCCTTGTTGTAGTAGAGCCCGTACGCGTCGGAGAGCAGCGGCAGGCTGCACCGCCGGCCCTCGAACTGCGTGTAGTCCTGGAGGACCTTCGGGAAGGTCTTGTCCAGGTCCAGCTTCGACTTCTCCATGAAGGGCTTCAGGTCCGCCAGGGCGCCCGAGGCGCAGAACTTGCCGACGTTGGAGGTGGTGAACGAGGAGACGACGTCCGGGCCGTTCGAGCCGCCCGCGCGCAGGGCCTGGCCGAGCTTGTCGTCGTTGATGCCGCCGACGAGCTTCACCTTGATGTTCGGGTGGGCCTTCTCGAAGCGGGCGACGTTGGCCTCGATCGCCTTGACCTCGGCGGGCGCCGCCCAGCCGTGCCAGAAGGTGATCGTCGTCTCGGCGTTCGGGTCGTCGGCGCCCGCGCTGTCCGCGGAGCCGGTACAGGCGGAGGCGAGGAGGGCGATCGAGGCGGTGGCGGCGAGCGCGACGGCGGCTCTGCGCGGGCGTACGGGCATGGGGGTTCTCCCTGGGGCGGGCGGAGGGGAAGCGGGGTCAGCGGGACGTGTCGAAGAGCTCGTCGCGGGTGGCGGCGAGGGCGCTTTCGAGGGCCCCGCGCAGGACGGGGCGCCGGTGCACGGCGGCGAGGACCAGGCGCGGCCGGGAGGCGGCGAGGTCGGCGAGCGCGGACTGCACGCGGGCGCGCAGGGGTTCGCCGCCGGCGACGAGGACCTCGCCGGAGAGGACGATCAGCTCGGGGTCGAGGACGGCGACGAGGGAGGAGAGGCCGACGGCGACCCGCTCGGCGTACCGGTCGAGGAGGGCCGCGTGCGCGGGGTTCCCGGCCTCCTCCTCGGCGGCGCGCGCGAGCAGCCCGGACGCGACCGGCACGTACGGCTGCTCGGGGGTGTCGATGCCGAGGGCGCGGGCGATCCGGGGCACGGACTGGACCCCGGCGAGCTCCTGGTAGCCGCCGGAGTTGGCCTGGGCGACCCGCCGCACGAGCGGGGTGCCGGGCACGGGCATGAACCCGACCTCGCCGGCGCCGCCGGTGAAGCCCCGGTGCAGCCGCCCGCCGAGGACGAGGGCGGCGCCGATGCCCTCCTCGTTCCAGAGCAGGGCGAAGTCGGAGTGGCCCCGGGCGGCGCCCAGGCGCTGTTCGGCCAGGGCGACGAGGTTGACGTCGTTCTCGTACTCGAACGGCATCGGCAGGGCGGCGGCCAGCTCCTCCAGGAGGGTGGGGGAGTGCCAGCCGGGCAGGTGGGAGGCGTACCGCAGGCGTCCGGTGGCCGGGTCGAAGGCGCCGGGGGTGCCGATGACCAGGCGCCGCACGTCCGCGCGGGCGATCCCGGCCGCCTTCACGGCCCCGTCGAGGACCTCGGTGACCTGGCCGACGACCCCGGCGGCGGAGCGGCCGGGGGTGGGCAGCTCGGACTCGCCGACGATCTCGCCGGTGACGTCGGCGACGGCGGCGCGGATGCGGCGGGTGGTGACGTCGAGCCCGGCGGCGTACGCGGCGCGCGCGTTCACCGAGTAGAGCTGGGCGTTCGGCCCGGGGCGGCCCTCGGTGGTGCCGGTGGCGACGACGAGCCCGGCCGCTTCGAGGCGGGCGAGGAGCTGGGAGGCGGTCGGCTTGGAGAGCCCGGTGAGCTTGCCGACGCGGGTCCGCGAGAGCGGGCCGTGCTCCAGGAGCAGGTCCAGGGCGGCGCGGTCGTTCATGGCCCGCAGCACGCGTGGTGTGCCGGGGGTTCCCGGGGTCGTACCGGCCATGGGGTGCGCACCTGCCCTTGCACTGTCTGCACTGTTAGGAAAGTTTCCTATTGAGTGGAAGGAAAATAATTCGCCCGTCACCGGCCCGTCAATACCCGGGAACGCACGAATGCCCGGGAACGCGGGAAGCCCCCGAAGGCAACGGAATCGTTGCCCGCGGGGGCCTCGCGGTGGTTGGAACGGATGACGCCGGAATCTACTTGGAGAGGTCCTTCGGCAGCGGGGTCGCCGCCGCCGACTGCGGCGAGGTCGCGTTGCCGAAGACCGAGGGGGCCGCCATGCCCGCCGTCGGGTCGGCCGCCGACTCCTCGACCGGGGCCGGGAGCCCGCCCACGATCCGGATGCCGGCCTCGTCCAGGCCCCGCTTGATCCGCCAGCGCAGCTCGCGCTCCACGCCGAGCGCCTTGCCCGGCATCGTCTTCGCCGCGACCCGGATCGTCATGGAGTCGATCAGCACCTCGTTCAGGCCGAGCACCTCCACCGGACCCCACAGGCGCTCGTTCCACGGCTCCTCCTTGGCCATGGCCTCCGCCGCCTCGGTGATCACCGACCGCACCCGGTCCAGGTCCTCCGTCGGCCGGACCGTCACGTCGACGGCCGCCGTCGCCCAGCCCTGGCTGAGGTTCCCTATCCGCTTGATCTCGCCGTTGCGCACGTACCAGATCTCGCCGTCCTCCCCGCGCAGCTTGGTCACCCGCAGGCCCACCTCGACGACCTCGCCGGAGGCCACGCCCGCGTCGACCGAGTCACCGACGCCGTACTGGTCCTCCAGGATCATGAAGACGCCGGACAGGAAGTCGGTCACCAGGTTCCGCGCGCCGAAGCCGATCGCCACACCGGCCACACCGGCCGAGGCGAGCAGCGGCGCCAGGTCGATCTTGAAGGCGCCGAGGATCATCAGCCCGGCCGTGCCCAGGATCAGGAAGGACGCCACCGAGCGCAGCACCGACCCGATCGCCTCCGAGCGCTGCCGCCGCCGCTCGGTGTTGACGAGCAGACCGCCCAGGGCCGTCCCCTCCACCGCCTGCGCCGAACGGTTCATCCGCTCGATCAGCTTCGTCAGGGCCCGGCGGACTGCCATCCGCAGGAGGAGCGCGACGACCAGGATGAGGAGGATGCGCAGGCCGGTGTTCAGCCAGGTGGACCAGTTCTCCTCCACCCAGGTGGCGGCGTTCGTGGCTCGCTCCGCGGCCTCGTCCAGGGTCACCGGCATCGGTTCGGGTTCGGTGGCAGCCGCCAGGGCGGACCAGGACACGGGACAACCTCCAGGCATCGCGTACGCAGGCCATCCACAGTAACGGGGCGCCGGACGTGGTCCCGTGGTCCCGTCCGGCGGAGAGACGGACCTCACCAGGGAGGGAAGGGGAGGTGCGCGTGCGGCCGGTGTGGTCGAGAACACTCCGGGCCCCGTCACCCCGATCGCGATACGTGGTGGCGCTCCGACCAGGCATGAGGAGAAACTGAGAGCAGTTCGTCCCGGCGCGAGCCACGCGCCGCCGGCGCCATAGGAGGCATCCGTGCCGCATGTCCTGGTCCTCAACGCGTCGTACGAGCCGCTCGGCGTCGTACCGCTCCGCCGCGCACTCGTCCTCGTCCTGGAGAACAAGGCTCTCTGCCTCGAGGAGTCCGGCGCCTTCCTGCACAGCGAGACCCAAGTCGTCCCCGCGCCCAGCGTGGTGCGACTGAAGCGCTTCGTGCGGGTCCCCTACCGGGGGCCCGTTCCCTTGACCCGCCGGGCCCTCTTCGCCCGCGACGGCGGGCGCTGCGCGTACTGCGGGGGCGTCGCGACCAGCGTCGACCACGTGATCCCGCGCAGCCGCGGGGGCACGCACGCCTGGGAGAACGTGGTGGCGGCCTGCCGCCGCTGCAACCACGTCAAGGCCGACCGGCACCTGCGCGAGCTCGGCTGGCGGCTGCGCCACCAACCGGCCCCGCCGACCGGCCTGGCCTGGCGGATCATCGGAACCGGCCACCGGGACCCCCGCTGGCTGCCGTACTTGCAGCCGTACGGCGCCGAGGACGTGATGGCCCGGATCGACTCCGTCGCGGAGACCCCCGTAGGGGCGCTCACGACGGGTTGAGCCGGGCCTTTCGCGTACGCGGGAGCCTTCGCACGGCCTGCGGCACGGAGCGGCGCGCGCCCAGGGGGTGTCCGGCGGATCATGGCCGGATCCGCCGGACACCCCTAGGGAGCGGGCCGCTCCCCGGGCGTGCCCGGGGGCGCGGTCTCGGGGGCTCCGGGGGCCTCCGGAGCCGTCACGGGCTTCTCGGGCTGCCCCTTCTCGGGCTCTTCGGGGGCCTTCGGCTTCCCCGGGTCCTCCGGCTTCTCCGGCTTGCCCGGCTTCTCCGGGGGCGCCACCGCATACGTCTCCACCGACCAGAGCGAGTAGCCGAAGCGGGTCGCCCGCTTCTCGCCCTGGACCCGCAGGAAGCGCGTGTCCGCCGCGTCCATCCGGACCGACTCCCGGCCGCCCCTGCCCTCCGTGACCGTCGCCGCCGTGCGCCACACCCGGCCGTCCGCCGAGACCTGGACGCGGTAGCGGGAGGCGTACGCGTCCTGCCAGTGCAGCACCACCTGCCCTATCCGGGCCGGCGCGGGCAGCTCCAGCTGCCACCAGGCGCCGTCCTCCTCCGGGGAGGACCAGCGGGTGGCCGGATCGCCGTCCGCCGCCGAGGAGGCCGGGAAGTCGGCGGTCTCGTCGCCCGACGAGGAGGCCCGCGCCGTCCGGGCCAGGTCCGGGCCCGCCGTACGGGGGAAGGCCCGGACCGTCAGGACCCGCTCCTCGCCCGCGAAGGACACCGGCACCCGGTACGAGCCGACCGGCACGTCCGCCGCCACCGACACCTCCAGGGGGACGCGGGTCCGGGCGCCGCGCTCCACCGAGGCCCGCTCCGGCAGCCGGACCGCGATCCCCTTCGGGGCCCTCGCCGTCAGCGGCCCGCGCACCCCGCCCGCGCGCCGGCCCGTCAGCTCCACGTCCACCCGCTGCGCCGGGCCGCCGATCTCCGCGTCCGTCTCCGCGCGGGCGAGGGCGACGTCGGCGCGCGGCCCGTCCGCGAACCACGGCACCAGGGACCGCACCTCGGGGGCCGGGCCCCCTTCGCTCCACGCGACCCGCAGCGCCTCGGCCCGCAGCCCCTTCAGATCGGTCTGCGTCCACCCCGACGGCGACAGCGGGCCGAGCGGCCGCCAGCCCTCGCCGGGGACGTACGCCTCCACGCGCGCGTCCGTGCCCGCGCGGCCGCCCTCCGGACCCGGTGCGGCAAGGACCGTCAGGGCCTCCACGGACCGGGCCCGGTCGAGCCGCACGGTGTACGAGCCGGTGGCCCGCTCGGCCCGCGCCGCCGGGGCCCGGTCGGCGCCCGTCCAGGCCGCCGTCTCCTTCAGCGCGCGCGTGAGGAACGGGTCGAGGACCCCCGCGCCGACCGTCACCCGGCTCGTGCCCAGGGCCTTCCGCAGCTCTTCGAGCCCCCGTTGCGCCCGCCAGGCCGCCGCGCCGTCGCCGCGCCCCTGGGCGAGCAGCATGTCGACCGCCGTCTCGCCCGCCAGGCCGTACCGGGAGAGCTGCTCCAGCCACGGCCCCGTCTCGTCGCCGAGGGCACCGCCCGCGGTGCCCGCCAGCCGCTCGGGGGCCCGCCGCATCACGGTGAACGCGTCCCGCAGCCCCCGCGCCGCCTCCTCACGCGCGCGCGTGTCCGCGCCGCCGCGCGCCTCCCAGAAGGCGGCCAGGAGCGGCTTCAGATAGGCCGATTCGCCCGCCGGGGCGAGGATCGAGGAGGCGCCGTTCCCGGCGAGCGCCCGCAGCGCCCCGCGGGCGGCCGGGTCCGGGCCCGCGAGGTCGTCGACGGCGGCCCGCCAGGACTCCTCGGGCCGGTAGCCCTTCGGGTTCCAGGCGTAGTCGGCGGTGGTGAACAGCGGGACGCGGGAGGCCGCCGCCTGCTCCATGGCGTGGGCGAGGAAGGCGGCGGAACCGGCGGCCACGGCCGGCTCCCGGCCCGTCGCGGGACCGAGGAACAGCCGGTCCTGCGCGTAGTCGTTGACCGGGTAGTTGTCCATGGTGACCAGCGGATGGCCCAGCGCCTTCCGGGCGCCGGCCAGCTCGCCGCCGGTGATCGTGCGCGGCACGACGCCGACCCCGGTCCACGCCACCCGCACGCCCGTGTCCAGCGCCTCGGCGAACTTCGCCCGGTACGCGGTCGACCCGTCCTGGTAGTACTCCGTCGGCATCACCGTCAGCGGCTCGCCGTCCGGGTGCCGTTCGGCCAGGTGCCGGGCGACCGTGTTCGCCACGCGCGCGTGGGCGGCGGCGGCCGCCTCGGGACCGCGCCCGAAGGCGTCGGCGTCCCGCGAGCAGTGCCACTCGTCGTACGAGGCGTCCTGGAACTGGAGCTGGAAGGAGCGCACCCCGAGCGCCCACATGTCGTCGAGCTTCCGGGTCAGCGCCGCCACGTCGGCGGACGAGGCCAGGCACATGGACTGGGCGGGCGACACGGCCCAGCCGAGCGTCACGTGGTTGGCCCGGGCCCGCTCCGCGAGCGCGCGGAACTCCGCCCGCTGCGCGGCCGGGTAGGGCTCCCGCCACTGGAGCTGGCGGTACGGGTCGTCCCCGGGCGCGTACAGATAGCGGTTCTGCTTGGTCCGGCCCAGGAAATCGAGCTGCCCGAGCCGCTGTTCCAGGGTCCACGGGCGCCCGTAGAAGCCCTCGGTGACACCGCGCTCGGCCGTGCCGGGCCAGTCCCGGACGACGACCCCGGGCACCTCCCGGCCGGAGCCGAGGAGCTGACGCAGCGTCTGCACGGCGTGGAACAGGCCGTCCTCGCCGACCCCGTCCAGGACCACGGTGTCCCGCCCCCGGAACCGGCCCGTGGCGAGCCGGTAGCCGCCGCGCGGCAGGTCGAGGCGCTCGGGCACGCCCAGGGCGGTCAGCGCCTCCTCCGCGCCCTCCCCGGCGGGCCCGGCGGCCCGGACCACCGGGCCCCGGCCCGGGAGTCCGGTGTGGACGGTCCGCACCCCGGCCGCCCGCAGCAGCCCGCGCAGCGCGTCGAGGGCGTACGGATCGGCGTCCGCGTCCGCGAGCAGCGTCACCTCGTCCCCGAGCCGTACGGAGGGCCCGGCGGCCGCCAGGGACTGCGGCCGGGGCCAGACGGCGGGCACGCGCGCGGGGGCCTGCCGGACGGCGTCCGCCGGGGGAGGGGCGGGGGTCCGTGCGGGCGTGGGGGCCGCCGGGGCCGCGGGCACCCTCGGGAGGGCCTGCGCCGCGCCGGGGACGCCGCCGAGGAGGCCGCCGATGACCGCGGCGGCGACGGCTGTCGCCGTCCGCTTCCTGCGCCCGAGGTGCACGGGTGTCTCCCTTCGGCGGGGCCGGCCGCTCCGCCGGTTGGTCACGAGTGGGTCACGAGCCCACCACCCGTCGTACGCGAGTGTCAATGCGCATGGCCGATGTGTCGGCTTTGCCCGGTGCGTCGTCGGCGGGGTGACGCCACTCCACCGCTTCGCGCCGGTAAAACGAGGTGCGGTGGGTAGGTCTCAGTCGTTGTCCAGGTCCCACCTGTCGAGACGAACCGGGAGACCCCCGTGACCACGACCGCCCGCCACGGACGGATACGGATTCCGCAGCAGACGGCGCCCGTCGGCGAACCGCTGACCAGCGAGCCGCCCCTGCCCGAAGCGTCCCCCCTCACCAGCGAGCCCCCGCTGACCGCGGAGGCCCACCTGACCAGCGAACCCACCGCCCCCGTCAACGCGGGCGGCCCGGAGTCCCCCGGAGTGTGAAGTGACCCTGGCCCGTCTCGCCGCCCGTCACGGCGTCGCCACCGTCCACGGCCCCGCCGACGGCGGTGACGTGCCCGTGCCCGAGGCCACCGTGGTGGCCGTCCTCGCCGCCCTGGGCGTGGACGCGTCCACGCCGGAGGCGGTCGCGGCCGCCCTCGCGGCGGCGGAACGGGCCGACCGGGAGAGCCTGTTGCCCCCGACTTTGGTCCACTGGCGGACCGGGGCCGGGAGCGAGGACCCCGGCACGCGCGGGGACCGCGCCCCCGGCACCGACCCGCTCGGGGAAACGGGCGGGAGGACGGGCGGGGGAGCGGACGAAGGACCGGTCGCGGAGGTACGCGGGGAAGCGGGCGAAGGACCGGTCGCCGGCGCGCGCGAGGGAACGGGCGCGTACGGGGACTCCCTCCGCCCCCCGTCCCACCTCCCGCCCGGCACCCGGCTCCAGGTCACCACCGAGGACGGCGCCGTCGTCCTCGGCGACGACTGGTCGGGGCTGCCCCTCGGCGTCCACGCGGTCGAGGCCGAGGCCCCCGACGGGCGCACGGCCACCGCCACCCTGATCGTGAGCCCCGCGCGCGTGCCCGGACCGGACCGGCGCGCCTACGGACTGCTCGTCCAGCTCTACTCGCTGCTCTCCGACCGCTCCTGGGGCATGGGCGACCTCGGCGACCTGCGCGAGCTCGTCACCTGGGCGGGCCGGCGGCACGGCGCCGGGTTCGTCCAGGTCAACCCGCTCCACGCGGGCGTGCCCGGCGCCCCCACCGACCCCTCCCCGTACCGCCCCTCCTCGCGCCGCTTCCCGGACCCCGTCCACCTGCGGATCGAGGAGATCCCCGAGTACGCCCTGATCGGCCCCGAGCGCCGCGAGGAGCTGGACCGGATCCTCGCCGACGCGGCCGAGCTGCGCGAGCGGGTCCTCGGCAAGGGGGCCCTGATCGACCGGGACGCGGTCTGGGAGGTCAAGCGGCGGGCCCTGGAGCTGCTCCTCGCGAGCGTGGAGCTCGGCCCCGGGAGGCGCGCCGACTTCCACGACTTCCTGGCCGGGCGGGGCCGCGCCCTGGAGGACCACGCCACCTACCAGGCCCTCGCGGAGCGGCACGGCCCCCACTGGCGCGCCTGGCCCGACGCCCTGCGCACCCCGCGCGCGGCGGAGGCGGCCGTGCGCGCCGATCCGGCCCTGGCCGCCCGGGTCGACTTCCACTGCCGGCTCGCCTGGCTGACGGACCGGCAGCTCGCGGATGCGGCCGGGGCCGCCCGCGAGGCCGGGATGGCGGTCGGGATCGTCCACGACCTGGCGGTCGGCGTCCACCCGGAGGGCTCGGACGCCTGGGCCGGCCAGGAGGCCTTCGCCGCCGGCATGTCGGTCGGCGCCCCGCCCGACGCCTTCAACTCCCGCGGCCAGGACTGGGGCCTGCCGCCCTGGCGGCCCGACGCCCTCGCCGCCGCGGCCTACGCCCCGTACCGGGGACTCCTGCGCGAACTCCTGCGCCACGCGGGCGCGCTGCGCATCGACCACGTGATGGGCCTCTTCCGGCTCTGGTGGGTGCCGGAGGGCCGCGAGCCCACCGAGGGCACGTACGTCCGGTACGACGCCGAGGCGATGCTCGCCGTCCTCGTCCTGGAGGCGCACCGCGCCGGGGCCCTGGTCATCGGCGAGGACCTCGGCACGGTCGAGCCGGGGGTCCGGGAGGAGCTGGCCCGGCGCGGGGTGTTCGGGACCTCCGTGCTCTGGTTCGAGCGGGACTGGACGGGCACTGGCCACCCGCTGCCCCCGGAGGAGTGGCGCGCGGAGTGCGTGGCCACCGCCACCACCCACGACCTGCCCTCCACCGCGGCCCGGCTCTCCGGCGACCACGTCGTGCTGCGGCACCGGCTCGGGCTGCTCCCAGGCGACCTGGAGCGCGCGCGGGTGGCGGACCGGGCCGAGACCGCCGAGTGGCGCGGCCTGTTCGAGCGGCTCGGGCTGCTCCCGGAGGGCCCGGGGGAGGAGGCCGAGATCCGGGCCGTCCACCGGTACCTGCTCGCCACCCCGGCCCGGATGGTCGGGGTGTGGCTGCCGGACGCCGTGGGCGACCGCAGACCGCAGAACCTGCCGGGCACCTGGGACGAGTACCCCAACTGGCGGCTGCCGGTCGCGGGCCCCGACGGGCAGCCGCTCACCCTGGAGCGGCTGGCCGCCTCGCCCCGGGCGCACGCCCTCCTGAGCGAGCTGCACGCCCGTACGGCACCCCCGGGCGCGCGGCGCGTTTAGGCGTTCGCTACGTTTGCACCGTGGACAAGAAGAACGCCCTGCGCGCCGGCGCCGTCGCGGCCGGTACGACGCTGATGATGCTGCTCATGTCGTCCCCCGCGCTCGCGCTCACCCGCGACGACGGTGACGACCCGGCCCCCAAGCTGGAGGTCATCGAGACCCTCGGCCTGTTCGTGGCCGCCCCGCTGGCGCTGTTCCTGGTCATCACCGGCCTGGTGATGGTGCTCGACAAGTCGAAGAAGGCGTAACTCCGAGAAGGAGCGACTCCTTCCTCCGTCTTCGTCGAGGGCGCCGCACGGTACCGACGTACCGTGCGGCGCCTTCGCGCGCCCGCGCCCTCGTCAGACCGTGGCCGCGAGCAGCCTGCGCAGCAGCCCGGCCAGCTGCTCCGCCTCCTCCGCGCCGAGCGCCGCCTCCAGGGCCGCCCGCTGCTCCGCGAGGCCGTCCGCGACCGCCCGGTCCACCAGCTCCCTGCCGCGCTCGCTGAGGGTGACCCGCAGTCCGCGCCGGTCGTTCGGGTCGGGGCTGCGGCTGAGCAGCCCGGCCTTCTCCAGGCGGTCGAGGCGGCCCGTCATACCTCCCGTGGTGATCATCAGCGTGGCGGACAGCTCGCGCGGCGAGAGCGTGTACGGCGCCCCCGACCTGCGTAGGGTCGCGAGCACGTCGAACTCCCCGCGCGCCACGCCGTGGGGCGCGTACGCCCGGGCCACCCGGTCGCCCATGGCGTCGGACAGCCGGTAGATCCGGCCGAAGACGGCCATGGGGACCGTGTCCAGGTCGGGCCGGACGGCCGCCCACTGGTCGGTGATGGCGTCGACGGCGTCGTGGGCGGGGCCGGGTCCGGGGCCGTCGGCTCGGCCGGGGCCGGGGGTCTTCGTGTCCATGCGCCCAGTCTCCCCTTCCGCACGGCTCCCGTACGAGGCGGCCGGCAGAAAAACCTTGCGAGTAAATAGCTTAGTGCTAAGTTAATTAGTGCCAAGCGAATCCGGGGTCTCCGCACCCCGGCGCACCGGCACTCGCACCCAGGGGGAACCCGCATGTCCCACCAGACCACCACGTCCCGCGAGACGGGCGCGTCCCGCAAGGCCGCCTTCGTCGCGCTGACCGCCCTCGCCCCGATCTCCTGGGGCTCCACCTACTACGTCACCACCGAGTTCCTGCCGCCCGACCGGCCCCTCTTCACCGGTCTGATGCGCGCCCTGCCCGCCGGACTCCTGCTCCTGGCGCTCACCCGCACGCTCCCGAAGGGCGCCTGGTGGGGGAAGGCCGCCGCCCTCGGCGCCCTCAACATCGGCGCCTTCTTCCCGCTGCTCTTCCTCGCCGCCTACCGGCTCCCCGGCGGGGTCGCCGCCGTCGTCGGCTCCGTCGGCCCGCTCTTCGTCGTCGGCCTCGCCGCCCTCCTGCTGGGCGACCGGCCCACCGTCAGGTCCCTGGTCACCGCCGTCGCCGCGGCCTTCGGCGTCAGCCTCGTGGTCCTGAAGGCGGGGGCGGCGCTCGACCTGGTCGGCGTGGTCGCCGGACTGCTCTCCGCCCTCTCCATGTCGGCGGGCGTCGTCCTCACCAAGCGCTGGGGCCGTCCCGAGGGCGTCGGCGCCCTCGCCGCCACCGGCTGGCAGCTCACCGCGGGCGGCCTCGTCATCCTGCCGTTCGCCCTCCTGGCCGAGGGCGCCCCGCCTGCCCTGACCGGTACGAACCTGGCCGGCTACGCCTACCTGGCGCTCGGCAACACCGCCGTCTCGTACGTCCTCTGGTTCCGCGGCATCGAGCGGCTGGGCGCCTCCTCGGTCACCCTCCTCGGCCCCCTCTCGCCGGTCACCGCCGCGATCATCGGCTGGGCGGCGCTCGGCCAGGCGCTCGGCCCGGTCCAGCTCCTCGGCGTCGCGATCGCCCTCGGCGCCACCCTGGCGGGCCAGCTCACCCCCCGTACGCCCGGGCCCCCGGCGGAAGTCTTCGGCGCGGGCGAACGGAAGGAGCCGGAGGCCTCGGCCGAACCGGAGGCCTCGGCCGAACCGGAGGTCTGCGAGGCGCCCCGATAGGTTGCGCCCATGACCGAGTGGGACATCAAGAAGCTCCGGATCCTCCGCACCCTCCGCGACCGCGGCACCGTCACCGCGACCGCGGAGGCCCTGCTCATGACCCCCTCGGCCGTCTCGCAGCAGCTCGCCAACCTCGCCAAGCAGCTCGGGGTGACGCTCCTGGAGGCCCAGGGCCGCCGGGTCCGGCTCACCGACGCCGCCCATCTGGTGCTGCGCCACGCGGAGGCGGTCTTCGCGCAGTTGGAGCGCGCCGACGCCGAACTCGACGCCCATCTGCGGGGCGAGGCCGGGCGGGTGCGGGTGGCGGCCTTCCCCACCGCCGTGCCCGCGCTCGTCGTCCCCGCCGTACGACACCTGCGGACCGCCCACCCCCGGCTCGACGTCCGGGTCCGGGAGGCCGAGGCGGCGGAGGCGTACGAACTGCTCACGGCCGGCGAGGTCGACCTCGCCCTCTCGCTCGCCGCCCACGCGCCCTCCGCCCGCGACCCCAAGTTCGGCCGGACGCCGCTGCTCGCCGATCCGCTCGACGTGGCCCTGCCCGCCGGGCACCCGCTCGCCGGCGCCCCCGGCCTGCGGCTCGCGGACCTCGCCGCCGAACCCTGGATCTACGGCGGCTCCGGCCCCTGGTCCGAGATCACCACCGCCGCCTGCGAGGCCGCCGGCTTCACGCCCGAGCAGGCCCACAGCGCCTCGGGCTGGACCGCGATCCTCGCCATGGTCGAGGCCGGGATGGGCGTCGCGCTCGTGCCCCGCATGGCCTCCGCCGAACGCCGGGGCGGCACCGGGGTCGTCATGCGCGTCCTCTCCGCCGACCAGCCGCGCCGCCACGTCGTCGCGGCGGTGCGGAGCGGGGCGGAGGAGGGCCCGGCGGTGGCCCGGGTCCTCGCCGCGCTCCGGCGGGCGGCGGCGGGACGCGAAACCGTTCAGCACGGCTGACCGGCGGGCGGCGGCGGGACGCGAGACCGTCCGGCACGACTGACCGGCGGGCGGCGGCGGAACGCGAAACCGTTCAGCACAGCTGAAAGGAATCATCGAAAACATTCGATGGACCTGGAAGGGGCGGACGCGGGAAGGTCGGTCCATGAGCAGCTTCGACGAGAACCAGGACCCGCACGCCAACGACGCCGCCCCCTACTCCGGCGGAGACCCCTACGCCGACTACCGCACCGGGGACTTCCCCTTCACCGAGCTCGTCGACCTCGCCGACCGCCGCCTCGGCGCCGGGGTCGTCGCCGCCAACGACGAGTTCTTCGCCGAGCGGGAGAACCTCCTCGTCCGCGAGCGCGCCGTCTTCGACCCCGAGCACTTCGGCCACAAGGGCAAGATCATGGACGGCTGGGAGACCCGCCGCCGCCGGGGCGCCGACGCCGGGAACGTTTTCCCCGCCCCCGAGGACCACGACTGGGCGATCGTCCGCCTCGGCGCCCCCGGCGTCGTCCGGGGGATCGTCGTCGACACCGCCCATTTCCGGGGCAACTACCCGCAGAAGGTGTCGGTCCAGGCCGCCGCCGTCGAGGGCAGCCCGAGCCCGGCCGAACTCCTCGACGCGAAGTGGGAGGAGCTCGTCCCGCCCACCCCCGTCCGGGGCCACGCCGCCAACGGCTTCGCGATCGACGTCGAGCGCCGCTTCACCCACGTCCGCCTCTGCCAGCACCCCGACGGCGGCGTCGCCCGCCTCCGCGTCCACGGCGAGGTCGTGCCCGACCCCGAGTGGCTGGAGCTCCTCGGCACCCTCGACCTGGTCTCCGTGCTGAACGGCGGCACGTACGAGGACGCCTCGGACCGGTTCTACTCCTCGCCCACCCAGATCATCCTGCCCGGTACCTCCCGCAAGATGGACGACGGCTGGGAGAACCGCCGCCGCCGGGTCCGCGACACCAACGACTGGGTGCGCTTCCGGCTCGCCGCCCAGGGCGCCGTCCGCGCCGTCGAGATCGACACCGCCTACCTCAAGGGCAACTCGGCGGGCTGGATCGCCCTCCAGGGCCGCAACGGCGAGACGGGCGAGTGGTTCGAGATCATCCCCAGGACCCGGCTCCAGCCCGACACCCCGCACCGCTTCAAGCTGCCCGCGCGGGCCGTGGTCACCCATGTGCGCCTGGACGCCTTCCCGGACGGCGGCGTCGCCCGGATGCGCCTCCACGGCACGCTGACGGAGCAGGGCGCGGCCGATCTGCGCGCCCGCTTCACGGCCCTCGGCGGCTGACCGCCAGGACGGGGAGAAGGGGCGCCCCACCGGGGAGGGCGCCCCTTCTCACGTACTCACGTACTCACGTACTCACGTACGGCCTGCCGGTGGTCTCAGACCGCCGCCGCCGAGTCCGCCGCCTGCGCCTTCAGGGCGCGCTCGACGCCCGCGCGGCACTCCGTCACCAGACGCCGCAGCGCCGGGGCCGGCTGGTGCTCCGCGAGCCACGCGTCCGTCGCGTCCAGCGTCTCCTGCGACACCTGGAGCCTCGGGTAGAGACCGACCACGATCTGCTGCACGATCTCGTGGCTGCGGGTCTCCGCGACGCCCTTGATCGCCCCGAAGTACTTCGCGGTGTACGGGGCGAGCAGCTCGCGCTGGTCGGACTGGACGAAGCCGCCGATCACGGCCTCCTGCACGGCGTTCGCCAGCTTGTCGTCCTCGACGACCGACGCCCAGGCCTCGGCCTTGGCCTCCTCCGACGGACGGGCCGCCCGCGCGGTCGCCGCGTGCCGCTCGCCCGCCGCCGTGCGGTCGCGCTCCAGCTCGCCGGCGATCTCCGCCTCGTCGTAGTCCCCGGTCGCCGCGAGCCGCTGCACGAACGCCCAGCGCAGCTCGGTGTCCACCGCCAGGCCCTCGATCGTCTCGCGCCCCTCCAGGAGCGCCGCGAGCAGGCCGAGCTGCTGCGGGGTGCGGGCGGTCGCCGCGAAGGCGCGCGCCCACGCCAGCTGGTGGTCGCTCGCCGGCTCGGCCGCGCGCAGGTGCGCGAGCGTCGCCTCGGTCCAGCGGGAGAGCCCGGCCTCGCGCCACTCCGGCGCCGCGTACAGGTCGAGCGCCGCCTTGACCTGGCCCTGGAGCGACTGCACCACGCCGATGTCGGACTCCTTGGCGATGCCCGAGAGCACCAGCTCCAGGTAGTCGCGGGTGGCCAGCTCGCCGTCGCGGGTCATGTCCCAGGCCGAGGCCCAGCACAGCGCGCGCGGCAGCGACTCGGCGAAGTCGCCCAGGTGCTCGGTGACGTTGGCCAGCGACACGTCGTCCAGGCGCACCTTGGCGTACGACAGGTCGTCGTCGTTGAGGAGGACGACCGCCGGACGGCCCTTGCCGACGAGCTGCGGCACCTCGGTCCGTCCGGCCGCCGCGATGTCCAGCTCCAGGCGGTCGGTGCGCACGAGGCGGCCGGTCTCGTCCAGCTCGTAGAAGCCGATCGCGATCCGGTGCGGGCGCAGGACGGCCTCGCCCTTGGCGCCGGCGGGCAGCGCCGGGGCCTCCTGGAGGACCGCGAAGGCGGTGACGACGCCGTCCGCGTCGGTCTCGATCTCCGGGCGCAGGACGTTGATGCCGGCCGTCTCCAGCCACGCCTTCGACCAGGCGGTCAGGTCGCGGCCCGAGGTCTTCTCCAGGGCGCCGAGCAGGTCCGACAGGCGCGTGTTGCCGAAGGCGTGCGCCTTGAAGTACGCCTGCACGCCCTTGAAGAACTCGTCCTGGCCGACGTAGGCGACGAGCTGCTTGAGGACCGAGGCGCCCTTGGCGTACGTGATGCCGTCGAAGTTGACGAGCACGTCCTCCAGGTCGTTGATCTCGGCCATGATCGGGTGCGTGGAGGGCAGCTGGTCCTGGCGGTAGGCCCAGGTCTTCTCCGCGTTGGCGAAGGTGGTCCAGGCGTTCGGCCAGCGGGTGCCGGGCACGGCGGCCTGGCAGGCGACCGAGGTATAGGTGGCGAACGACTCGTTCAGCCACAGGTCGTTCCACCACTCCATGGTGACGAGGTCGCCGAACCACATGTGGGCGAGCTCGTGCAGGATGGTCTCGGCCCGCCGCTCGTACGCCGCGTCCGTCACCTTCGAGCGGAAGACGTACTGGTCGCGGATGGTGACCGCGCCCGCGTTCTCCATCGCGCCCGCGTTGAACTCCGGCACGAAGAGCTGGTCGTACTTGGCGAACGGGTAGTCGTACGCGAACTTCTCCTGGAACCAGTCGAAGCCCTGGCGCGTGACGTCGAAGATGTGGTCCGCGTCGAGGAACTCGGCGAGCGACGGACGGCAGTAGATGCCGAGCGGGACGGTCTGCCCGTCCTTCTCGTACGCCGAGTGCACCGAGTGGTACGGGCCGACGATCAGGGCCGTGATGTACGTGGAGATCCGGGGCGTGGGCTCGAAGACCCAGACGCCGTCCTTGGGCTCCGGCGTCGGAGAGTTCGAGATGACCTTCCACCCGGCCGGGGCCTTCACGGTGAACTGGAAGGTCGCCTTGAGGTCGGGCTGCTCGAAGGAGGCGAACACGCGCCGCGCGTCCGGCACCTCGAACTGGGTGTACAGATAGGCCTGGTCGTCGACCGGGTCGACGAAGCGGTGCAGGCCCTCACCGGTGTTGGTGTACGCGCAGTCGGCGACGACCTTGAGCTCGTTGCGGCCCTCCCGCAGGTGCGGCAGGGCGATCCGCGAGTCGCGGAAGACGGCGGCGACGTCCAGCGCGTGTCCGTTCAGGACGGCCTCGTGGACGGCGGGTGCGACGAGATCGATGAAGGTCTCGGCGCCCGCCTCGGCGGAATCGAAGCGGACGGTGGTGACGGACCGGTAGGTGCCGCCCTCCTGCGCACCGGAGAGGTCGAGTTCGACCTCGTACGCGTCCACGGTCAGCAGCGCCGCCCGCTGCCGGGCCTCTTCACGGGTCAGGTTCGTACCAGGCACCCGGTCAACTCCTCTGTTTCATGACGATTGGCCCCATCCTTCCACGCGGCGGCTCAGCGGCGCACGGCACATTTCCACGGCCCGTCGCCGCTGATCCGGAGCAGCCCGGGACCCGCCACGGGGGCGCTCACCCGGACCTCGCCGATCTCGTTGACCAGCTGGATCCGCTCCTCGTCGTCGTGGAGCGGGTCCTCCGGCGGGGCGTGCCGGTGCACGGCGAAGTGGCCCTCCCCGTGGTGCAGGAAGTCGAGGACCCCGGGCGGCCCCTCGTAGACCACGAGGTCGTGCGCGATCCCCTCGACGTGGCTGTCGAAGCGGCGCGCGTGGGAGAGCGGGAGGACCCGCAGCGTCCAGGGGGCGTCGGCGTCCACCCGCAGGGTCAGCGGGCGGGAGCGCGGGACGAGGGCGACGGTCCGGGCCCGGACGTCGTCCTCGTACGCCATGAGCAGGGAGTCCTCGGCCCGCCCGTAGGCGTCGCAGGACTGCACCGTGGTGAGGAGCGAGTGGTACGACTCCACCTCCAGGAGCACCCAGCAGCCCGCGGGCAGCCCCGGGTCGCAGTGCACGGTCTCCTTGCCGCGCCCCTGGTACACGGCGGGCCGGAACTCGGGGCCGTACGGGACGGGCGGGGCCGGGGGCGCCGGGCGCTCGTACTCCCGGTGATCCGGGTACTCCGGGTACTCCGGGTACTCCCGGGCCGGGGCCACCGGGGCCACCGGGGCCGCCGGGGCTGTCAGGGCCACCGGGGCCGCATACGCAGAAGGCGGCGCGTACCCCGGAGCCGCCGGGACCGCGTGCGCCGGGGGAGCCGCCGGCGGCACGTACCCCGGTCCCGGGATCGGGGGCGGCGGGGGCTCCACCACGATGCCGAAGTCCGTCGCGAGCCCGGCGAGCCCGGAGCCGTACCCCCGGCCGCCCGCGTGGAACCGCCAGCCGTCGCCCCACCGGTGGAACGCGCCGAAGACGAAGGCGGTCTCCGTCGTCGCCTCCCTGACCACCCGGTACGCGACGGGCGCCCCCGCCGCGTCCGTGACCCGCACGTCGAGGCCGGGCACCCGCCCGAAGCCGCCCCCGTCGACGGAGGCGGCGACCACCAGCCGGCCCACGTCCGGCTCCACGCGCGCGAGGTCCAGCCACAGCCAGTCGGCGGCCCGGCTGCCGGGCGCGCCGGGCGCCGACCTGCCCAGGTGCCGCACGGCCCCCGAGGGGTGCTCGGGGTGGTTGTAGAAGACCAGGTCGGCGTCGCCCCGCACCCGCCCCGCGGGGCCCAGGAGCAGCGCCGACACGTCCACGTCGGGCACCCCGTGCCCGGTCTGCCAGCCGATCGCCACATGGAGGGGCTGCGGGGGCACCGGCACGCCGTCCCCCTCGGGTATCCGGTTCATGGGGGAACTCTGGCACGGCCGGACGCGCCGGAGGGGCGGCTCCCCACAACGGGAGACCGCCCCTCCGGTACGCGTACCGCGGGGTCTCAGCCCTTCAGCTCGGCCGCGACCAGCTCCGCGATCTGCACGGCGTTCAGCGCCGCGCCCTTGCGCAGGTTGTCGTTGGAGAGGAAGAGCGCGAGGCCGTTGTCGACGGTCTCGTCCACGCGGATGCGGCCGACGTACGAGGCGTCCTTGCCGGCGGCCTGGAGCGGGGTCGGGATCTCGGAGAGCTCGACGCCCTCCGCGCCCTTCAGCAGCTCGTGGGCGCGCTCGACGCCGATCGGACGCTCGAAGCGGGCGTTGACCTGGAGGGAGTGGCCGGAGAAGACCGGGACGCGCACACAGGTGCCGGAGACCTTGAGCTCCGGGATCTCCAGGATCTTGCGGGACTCGTTGCGGAGCTTCTGCTCCTCGTCGGTCTCGAAGGAGCCGTCGTCGACGATCGAACCGGCCAGCGGCAGCACGTTGAAGGCGATCGGGCGCTTGTAGACGCCGGGCTCCGGGAAGTCGACGGCCCCGCCGTCGTGGGCGAGCGCGGCGGCGCCCTCGGCGACGGCCTTGACCTGGCCGTCCAGCTCGGCCACGCCGGCCACGCCCGAGCCGGAGACGGCCTGGTAGGTGGTGGCGACGAGGGCGACGAGGCCGGCCTCCTCGTGGAGCGGCTTGAGGACCGGCATCGCGGCCATCGTGGTGCAGTTCGGGTTGGCGATGATGCCCTTGGGGCGGTCCTTGACCGCGTGCGGGTTCACCTCGGACACGACGAGGGGGACCTCGGGGTCGCGGCGCCAGGCGGAGGAGTTGTCGATCACGACGGCGCCCTGGGAGGCGACCTTCTCGGCGAGGGCCTTGGAGGTGGCGCCGCCGGCGGAGAAGAGCACGATGTCCAGGCCGGTGTAGTCGGCGGTGGAGGCGTCCTCGACCGTGATGCCGTCCACGACGGTGCCGGCGGAGCGGGCGGAGGCGAAGAGCCGCAGCTCGTCGAGCGGGAACTTCCGCTCGGCCAGGATGGTGCGCATGACTGTGCCGACCTGACCGGTGGCTCCGACGATTCCGACCTTCACGGGGACTCCTCCGTGCTCATGGGGACGTATGGGCGGGGGTGCTGCTCGTCCATCATGCGGGCGACCACGGTCGCCTTGTCCAATCCATTGTCCAAGGTCCGGGACGGAAACGGAGGAGGGGCGGGGGGGGGGGCCCCCCCCCCCCCCCCCCCCGCACCCCCGGGGTTGGGGGGTGGGCGCCCCAAAACACCCCGCCCGGGGGCCCGCCCGGGGGGCGCGGGGGGGTGCGGGGCGCCACC